>NZ_JACJUZ010000132.1:0-6061 GCF_014299995.1 Sphaerospermopsis sp. LEGE 00249
CCCTAAACCCCAATTATAGGTAAACCTTGCTATACCAGCGTGTTTAGCCATTAACATTTCTTGAGTTTTATTTAACTTGAGTTTTGTTTTGATGGATAAAAGCATTTGCTGATGTCAACACTATACTATATTATTTAATTCTGACACATTTTGCCTAATTTTTTAGTCAACTTATTCCATGTATACGTCAAATACTTGTAGTTTTGTATGTATTTGTATAGGTTTGTCTAGTAAATTGTCAACTTAGGACAAGCTCTAATAATTTTGGATTCACTATGATTCACTCTAGAGTGCAGTATTTGTTCCACTCCGTCCGTATTCAATCATTCAAAATTGCAAATTTAGCGATCGCTCCTCCCTTGACGAATCTTCCACAGTTCTTACAATAGATAAAGAAACATTAAAAATTGTAAAGCAAGGGTTTGTATCACGCTATCCAAGATTCTTGCATAAGAACTTGCATAAGAATCTCAAGCTCAAACCCCATCACTATTTCAGAAAAGACAGTTAAGTTTCGTTTGCCAATCACCATTGTTTCAGAGAGGAACTTTTGATCATGACACAACCACAACCAACCGTCACCCCCAAATTAGAAGAACCCAAGTTTGGATTCAACGAATATGCTGAACGTTTAAACGGTCGTGCAGCTATGATTGGTTTTATCTTAATGGTCGTGATTGAATATGTCACTAATCAAGGTGTACTTACTTGGTTGGGTTTGAAATAGTTTCCACCACAAGCCAACGATTTCAGATGTAAGCTAGAAATTAGAAGAGTAAAAACCAGTTGGATCAACCAGCTGGTTTTAATTTATGGAAAAAGTAGCGCAATATCTGTATAGAGTATGGTGAATTACCCCACATCTATTTTGAACCCAGAAAACTATAATGTGAGATGACTTGATAGCTAGAAATGATAATTGAATAGCAATTGCGCTATTGTGGAACAATTTACAAGAAAAGTTAGCGGAAAGAAAGCTGTGATGAACGCTATATTACCTCGTTTTTTGAAGTCAGCCTACCGGAAAGAACCTATCATTAGTGTATTAGTTACAATGGGTATAGTAGATGCACTGATTGGGGGTTTAGATGATAGCTGGTCTTTATTCACCTTTGGTTTAGGAACAACAGTAGTAGCTTTAGCCTTTAAATTATGGCGGGTGCAGCAGCAACCCCCCATGCCAGAGGAAACTGTGGTGCAACATTATTTACCACCTCAACCCTCTACTCCACCATTACCAATCATTACAGTTTCCAAGAAAAAACCACGTCAAAATAATTGAAAATTGATAATTGATAATTGATAATTATGGATTAATGCAGAAGAGAGGGATAATTGTGAGCAATGAAGCAAGCAGGGGAGGTAAGAGATTTATTTCCTCTGGACGCACCCAAAAGAATATACCAACAGGAGTCAGCATTGCTAATAATTTAGCTGTTCTGGCTGCACTGCGATAGCGTAGCAACCCCAAAGCCAGCCAACATCCTACCACTTCTCCTATCCACCAGCCAAAAATCAGACCGATAAAAGGGGGTATAAATCCATCGAGAGTAGCATTTGGCATGAACATTTTGACATAACCAACACCTAAAAAATGACCTGGATACATCATAAGGCAGCCCCTATTAAACTACCTATACCTGCGGCTAGGTATCCATTCTTTTTATACTGATGCAAAGACATAATCTCAACTCAATTGTTCATGTTTTTATGCTGTGATTTAGATTCACAATCAATCAACATATTTCCGCAGAATACTTACAATGAAACACAATGAAACAATTGTCAATTTTCCATTGTCAATTTTCCATTGTCAATTATCAATTGATAAAAAAACCCCCTGGATGGGGGACTGGAATTCAAGTGGAGTGAATAACCACAAAATAAATACCTACAGTAAATAGATTAATCCGAACAAAATGATCCAGATTACGTCCACAAAGTGCCAGTATAATTCAGCGGCTTCTATGCCGAAATGATGTTCATTGCTATAGTGTCCGGGAGTACGCGATCGCCACAACACTGCCAAAATTGCTAAAACCCCGATGGTTACGTGCAAACCGTGAAAGCCGGTGAGAACATAAAACGCACTAGCGAAAAGATTGGTAGTTAAACCAAATTCCAGATGAGTATATTCATAAACCTGGCCTACCAAGAAAATCGCACCCATCAGCGCAGTAATAGCTAACCAAGTACGCATTCCCTTTTCATCATTCTTTTTGATGGCAGTATCAGCATTGTGCATGACAAAACTACTGGCGATCAAATTGATAGTATTCACACCAGGTAACAACAGTTCTAACTCTGGTGTACCTTCCGGTGGCCAGACAGGTAAGGTAGAACGGAAAGCTAAATAAGCACCGAACATACCCATAAAAATCATACCTTCAGCAATCAGAAACACAACCAAACCAAATAAACGATGATCTGGATGTGCTTCATGATGGGCATCTACAGCCCCATGACGATTTTGTTCAATGATCGTAGTGTTAGCTATTTGACTTTGCATGAATTTTTTATTTGGTAATTGGTAATTGGTAATTGGTAATTGGTAATGGGTAATTGGTAATTGGTAATGGGTAATTGGTAATGGGTAATTGGGAATTGGGAATTGGGAATTGGGAATGGGGAATAGTTGATTAGAAAACATAAAATTGATTACCCAGTCACCAGTCACCAGTCACCAGTCACCAGTCACCAGTCACCAGTCACCAGTCACCAGTCACCAGTCACCAGTCCCCAGTCCCCAGTCACCAGTCACCAGTCACCAGTCACCAGTCACCAGTCCCCAGTCACCAGTCACCAATCACCCATTACCGAATTTACACGCCAGACTCAATGGTGGGATAGGGTTCGTCTGGTTTAGCACTTAATACTTTACTGACATCAACATTTTTGTGTTTCACGCCGTAGTCGTAAGGACCCGTAGTTAAAACCGGCAGTTTCTCAAAATTCTCAATAGCTGGTGGTGAAGTTGTCATCCACTCTAAGGTAAGTCCGCGCCAAGGGTTATTAGGTGCTTTTTCACCATAGAACCAACTCCATACCGCATTGATGATGAAGGGTAATGTGGAAATGGCGAGAATATAAGCTCCATAGGTGCAGATTTCATTCAAAGTGGTAAATTTAGGGTCATATTGGGCAACACGGCGATTCATACCCATCATTCCTAGTTTGTGCATGGGTAAGAAAGACATATTTAAACCCACAATGGTTAAGGCAAAATGAACCTTACCCCAAAATTCGTTCATCATCCGCCCTGTCATTTTCGGAAACCAGTGATAGATAGCGGAGAAAATACCTAACACACTACCACCAAACAGGACATAATGCAGGTGGGCAACAACAAAATAGGTGTCGTGAACGTGAATATCAAAGGGAACGGATGCCAACATTACACCACTGACACCACCCATAACGAATGTACCCACAAAACCCATAGCAAACAACATGGGGGTATTGAGTTCAATTTTGCCTCCCCACATAGTTGCTAACCAGCTAAAGATTTTGATCCCCGTCGGTACAGCGATGATCATGGTGGTGATCATAAAGAACATCCGCAACCAGCCGGGAATACCACTGGTAAACATATGGTGCGCCCAGACGATTAAACCTAAAAAGCTGATAGCCAAAGAAGAATAGGCGATCGCCTTATAACCAAATATCGGTTTTCGCGCATGAACTGGGATAATTTCTGAAATTGCCCCAAAGAAAGGCAAAATCATGATATATACCGCCGGGTGAGAGTAAAACCAGAACATATGCTGGTAAACTACCGGATCACCGCCACCGGTGGGATTAAAAAATGTAGTCCCTGCTAATAAGTCAAAAGATAGGAGAATTAACGCCCCGGCGAGAACTGGTGTAGATAGCAATACTAAAGCCGAAGTTGCCAACATCGCCCAACAAAACAAAGGCATTTGATGGACTCCCATACTGGGAACACGCATTTTTAAGAGGGTGACAATAAAATTAATCGCCCCCAAAATTGACGATGTACCCAACAACAGGACGCTAATGATCCAGATCGCCTCACCCACTTGGCCTGTTACCAAACTGAGGGGAGGGTAAGAAGTCCAACCAGCATCTGGGGCATCACCCACAACCAAACTAGCGATCAGTAATAGACCGGCTGGGGGGATCATCCAAAAAGCCACCGCATTTAAACGAGGAAAAGCCATATCCCTAGCCCCGATCATCAGCGGGATGAGATAGTTAGCAAAACCCGCCCCTGCTGGCACGATCCACAAAAAGATCATGATCGTGGCGTGGAGTGTAAACAAGCTGTTATAAACTTCCGGGGTGACAAAATCTACCTCTGGGGTGCGTAATTCTGTCCGCACCAAATCAGCCATTACTCCACCAATACAGTAAAAAATAAAGGATGTAACCAGATATTGAATGCCGATTACTTTATGGTCGGTATTAAAGGTGAAAAATTCCCACCACTTTCTTACCCCTGGTTCTTCCTGGAGGTGAGAAATATTGGTAGTTTCTTGTAATTTTGCTTGGGTCATAGTTTTTTAAAAGGAGATCAAGGAGTCAGGAGATCCAGGAGTCAGAAGTCAGAAAAAAGATAAATATTCCCAGTCACCAGTCACCAGTCCCCAGTCACCTGTGTAAATGCAGCATTTCTGGATGAATGCCCATTTCTTGGATGTAGGGGGAGAGAAATTCATCTACTGTCATATCTGCTGGGTTCATGGCCACAGCTTGATTTAAGTTGTCTTTACTGGCTACTAGCTGTTCTTGCATCCAACTATCAAAAGCCTCTTGGGACTCTACTATTACTTGAGTTTGCATTGCGCCGTGGTATGGTCCACAGAGTTCCGCACACACTACAGTATAAGTACCTTCTTTTCTGGGTGTAAAACGAACTTCTGTTTGTCTACCGGGGATCACATCTTGTTTGAGGCGAAATTCTGGCACCCAAAAAGCATGAATGACATCGTTGGCGCTCATGTTCAGTTCTACTTCTTGGCCGATGGGAACATGAAGTTCTCCCACTGTCACCTCTGTATCTGGGTAGGTGAACAACCAAGCATATTGTAAGGCAGAGACGTTAACAACTAACTGCGGCGCTTGTCCTTCTTTTTCCCGACTTGCGCCCAAGGTGGGAGCGACACTACCCACACCAGGAGCATTTTGCATTTGGGAAATTTCTGTATTACGAACTGCTGCGGTGGCTGGATCTTCCATGGCAGCGTCAAATTTTTCTTGATTCAGATTTGGTTTTGTGCTGCCAGGTGTATCGCTTAAAGTGGCAGCAATAGCAGTTCCCGCCATGGACATTGATTCTTCCATGATTGGTGCTTCATGGACTGAATGGGGATTTAATCCACCAATTTGGTTGTACACATCAAAGCTGTAAACGGAAATGCCAATAACGATAATTGCTGGGATCGCTGTCCAGAGTATTTCTAAAGGTACATTACCTTCAATTGGTGGACCATCTTCGGTGTCACCTGGACGGCGACGGTATTTTAAGACAGAGTAGAGTAAAACGCCTTCAACTATGAGAAATATTCCTATAGAGACGGTCAACATCGCACTAAATAGACCATCTATCAATACGGCTTCATCTGCTGCGGCTGCGGGTAACAGCCCGTGATTTTGACCGTACCAAAGACTGACCAGGGTTAGGACGATGCCTATGATTAGTGTCCAGATCGAACTTGGAATTTTCACGGCTTAACTTAATGGAATTAACTACGTTGATTTCACAGTAACTCACTTACTAAGGTAGTGCAGGGTTGGGTATCTTGACTCTCAATGTCTGAAATTTTTATTAAATTTTTTAACTATGTCGCTAATCTTGAGTAAAGGTATCCATAGTCATTTTGTCAAGAATAAATGATAATTAAAAGCCAAATTTAAGGAAAATTTTAGAAAATTGCCAGTGAAATTTCAATAAATGTCAACAATTAATTATTGCTATCTTAAAAAATGCCTAAATCTTACAGCGAAAAGTTGTGTTGGTGATTCAAAGTATAAGGTAACGTCAACTTTTCAACCCTAGTTCATAAGTTAGGGTGGAGATAGGTGACAGGGGACAGGGGAC
>NZ_JACJUZ010000133.1:0-5997 GCF_014299995.1 Sphaerospermopsis sp. LEGE 00249
GTTTTGATGGATAAAAGCATTTGCTGATGTCAACACTATACTTTATTATTTAATTCTGACACATTTTGCCTAATTTTTTAGTCAACTTATTCCATGTATACGTCAAATACTTGTAGTTTTGTATGTACTTGTATAGGTTTGTCTAGTAAATTGTCAACTTAGGACAAGCTCTATGAAGTTGCAGTTAATTTTTTTTACTAACCGCAAAGTACGCAAAGTACACAAAGGAAGACAGTAAATTAAGACGTTAAAGATTTAGTGCAATGTTACAGAGAAATGGTATAGGGATGATTTGTTTGGGAGATAAATAAAGTATACTTGATTTTTATTCTGACTCCTGACTCCTGACTCCTGACTCCTGCTGTACTATCTTTTTCTGTTTTTCCGTTTCCATCTTTTTAGCAATATTCGCAGATAACGAAAATTCAAATAACGCCGATATCGCTGTATTACTTCCTTACCAACAAGTAGCGCACCTAACCAAAATACAATTTCTGCAAAAACCAATAAAGCTGGTACTAATATGGCTTTTTGGGCAACTGCAAGTGGGAGAAATGGTAAAATGAGAGCGATCGCTAACCAGGGTAAAAATGAGACTATAATTAAAACTAAACCCAGCTTTTGCATCTTTTCTGTTAATGACAGAATTTGAGTTTAGTGTTTTTATGTGTTTGGTTGGAGTGGCTTACTTTACATTAATTTTCATCATCACCAAATTGTTAATCCTGTAAATCCTAAAATCCTGGATATCCTGATTCTGACTAATTCTTAATCCCCGTTGTCGCAATACCGCGAATTAACTGCTTTTGTCCAATCAAAAATAATACCATTACAGGAACAGTAGCAATTGTCACAGCCGCCATCATCAGCGGCCAATTATTGGTAAACAGTTCTTGAAATTCTGCTAAAGCCAGTTGTACCGTTCTTAACTCTGGTCTAGTGGTAAATACTAAAGGTTTAAATAAATCATTCCATTCACCAATAAAAGTGAACAAAAACAGAGTTACTAAAGCGGGACGTGCTAAAGGTAACATTACCTGCCATAAAATTTGTAGTCGGTTTGCTCCATCAATGGCAGCAGCTTCTTCCAATTCTACGGGAATTGTCTGGAAATATTGACGTAACAGAAAAATCCCAAAACCATTAACCGCAGTGGGTAAAATTAAAGCCCAGTAAGTATTTATCATGTTTCCCCACTTCAAAACCAGGAAAATGGGAATCACCAATAACTGAAAGGGAATGACTAAAGTGGCCAGTATAACTAGTAGTATTGCTTGTTTACCCCAAAATTTCAGCCTAGCGAGGGCGTAACCAGCCAGGGCAGATGTGATAATCTGAAAAGCTGTAACTGCGATCGCTACTAAGGTAGAATTAGCAAAAGCCAGTAAAAACTTGCCTCGTTCCCAAGCTTCCTGGTAATTGGCCAAAGTCCAGTTATTTTCTCCCCCAACTCCCGGTGTAGCACCCACAGGAGCAAAGGAAGTGAGAACAACCACGAATAATGGTAGTAAAACTATGAATGCTCCTAGCAGTAACAGTAAAAAGCTCCAAAAGTTCGTGTTTTGCCAATTCCAGTTGAGTTTAGACATGGTTGATAACTTCAAAATCATTGGTTTTTCCTAGTCAGACTATAGAAAACGGGGAATAAAGGATGGAAATACTTGACTTTTGGCGGGGTGCTAATTGGTAAAAATTAGTCTAATTACCATAACTTCTTGTTAAGTTAAATTAAACAATAGTGATGATTGCCCACAATTGAGAGGGTGAATTAAATTTCAGTAGCAAAATAATTTAGGGGTACGGAGTCAACCTACTATGCAGCAACTTGTTGAACAAACTCAAGAAATTGATTTTCAGAGCGCAAAATACAAAGATGCTTATAGCCGAATTAATGCGATTGTAATTGAAGGGGAAGAAGAAGCATATCATAATTACATCAGATTAGCTGAACTGTTGCCAAATAGTAAAGATGAACTGATCAAGCTTTCAAAGATGGAAAACAAACACAAGAAAGGCTTTGAAGCTTGTGGACGCAATTTATCAGTTACTCCTGATATACAGTTTGCTAAGAAGTTTTTCTCAGGACTGCATGAAAACTTCCAAAAAGCAGCAGCAGAAGGTAAAGTTGTGACTTGTCTGTTAATTCAATCTTTGATTATTGAATGTTTTGCGATCGCAGCTTATAACATCTACATTCCTGTAGCTGATGATTTTGCCCGCAAAATTACTGAAGGTGTAGTTAAGGATGAATACAGTCATCTAAACTTTGGCGAAGTTTGGCTGGAAGCAAACTTTGAAGATTCCAAAGCAGAATTAGAAGCAGCCAACCGTCAAAACCTGCCTATTGTCTGGCAAATGCTCAACAAAGTAGCTGATGATGCTAAAATCTTGGGCATGGAAAAAGATGCCTTGGTAGAAGACTTCATGATTCAATACGGAGAAGCATTAAGTAACATTGGCTTTACAACCCGTGACATCATGCGTCTTTCTGCCTACGGACTGGCAACCGTTTAGGGACACTGGGGAGTGGGGAGTGGGGACACTTCGACAAGCTCAGTGCATCGCTGGGGACTGGGGACTGGTGACTGGTGACTGGTGACTGGTGACTGGTGACTGGTGACTGGTGACTGGGAAAAAATCAAAACTCCTCAACTCCTGTAACTCCTGACTCCTGACTCCTGACTCCTTTCAGGAATTACTCATTATTCAGACACCTTATATAGTATTTTTAAGAATTAGAGATTATTTCTAATAACCAGCTTTGTATAGGACACGCCTAAAATATCACTAATGTTTGGTCTAATTGGACATCTGACAAGTTTAGAACACGCTCAATCTGTAGCTCAAGAATTGGGATACCCAGAATATGCCGATCAAGGGCTAGATTTTTGGTGTAGCGCCCCGCCGCAAATAGTTGATCACATCACCGTTACCAGCGTAACAGGTCAAAAAATTGAAGGAAAATATGTAGAGTCGTGCTTTTTGCCAGAAATGTTGGCAAATCGGCGGATTAAGGCTGCTACACGCAAAATACTAAATGCTATGGCTCATGCTCAAAAGCATGGTATTGATATTACGGCTTTGGGTGGGTTTTCTTCAATTATTTTTGAGAACTTTAATTTAGAGCAGTTTCAACAAGTCCGTAATGTCACATTAGAGTTTAAACGGTTCACTACAGGCAATACCCATACAGCTTATATTATCTGCCGTCAGGTAGAAGCAGCTTCCCAGCAATTAGGAATAGAACTTTCAAAAGCAACTGTAGCAGTGTGTGGGGCGACTGGTGATATTGGGAGTGCAGTTACTCGCTGGCTGGATAAAAAAACAGATGTCCAAGAACTACTATTGATCGCCCGTAACCAAGAACGTCTGCAAGCACTACAGGCAGAATTGGGACGTGGTAAGATTATGGGTTTAGAAGAGGCACTACCCCAAGCAGATATTGTAGTTTGGGTGGCGAGTATGCCCAAAGGTGTAGAAATTGACCCCACAGTGTTAAAGCAACCATGTTTATTGATTGATGGTGGCTATCCTAAAAACTTAGGGACAAAAATTCAGCATCCAGGTGTGTATGTGTTAAATGGTGGAATTGTGGAGCATTCCCTGGATATTGACTGGAAAATTATGAAAATCGTGAATATGGAAGTTCCAGAACGGCAATTGTTTGCTTGTTTTGCGGAATCAATGTTATTGGAATTTGAGAAGTTATACACTAACTTTTCTTGGGGGCGCAATCAGATTACCGTAGACAAAATGGAATATATTGGTCAACTATCGCTTAAACATGGTTTTAGACCATTATTAGTTTAGGGGCTGGTGATTGGTGATTGGTGATTGGTGATTGGGAAACATGAAAAAAATTGATTACCCAGTCACTATTCCCCAGTCCCCAGTCCCCAGTCACTATTCCCCAGTCCCCAGTCCCCAGTCACTATTCCCTAACTATGGCAACTACTGAACGCAAACCCCTATTATTGGATTTTGAAAAGCCTTTAGCAGAACTGGCTACCCGCATTGATCAAATTCGGCAACTAGCAGATGAAAATGGTGTGGATGTTTCCGGGCAAATTCGCCAACTGGAAACTAGAGCGATGCAACTGCGGGAGGAAATTTTTAGCAGTTTGACACCATCTCAAAGACTGCAAGTGGCAAGACATCCGCGCCGTCCTAGTACATTAGATTACATCCAGGCGATTAGTGATGAATGGATGGAGTTACATGGCGATCGCTGTGGAGGTGATGATCCAGCTTTAGTGGGTGGTGTGGGTCGTTTGGGTGGACAACCTGTGGTGATGTTGGGTCATCAAAAAGGCCGGGATACTAAAGATAATGTCGCCCGGAATTTTGGCATGGCTGCACCTGGAGGCTACCGTAAAGCACTACGGTTAATGGAACACGCCAATAAATTTGGTATGCCCATTATTACCTTTATTGATACCCCCGGTGCTTGGGCAGGGATAGAAGCAGAACATCAAGGACAAGGTGAAGCGATCGCTTATAATTTACGGCAAATGTTTTGTTTTGATGTGCCAATTCTCTGTACCGTCATTGGTGAAGGTGGTTCTGGTGGTGCTTTGGGTATTGGTGTAGGCGATCGCCTGCTGATGTTTGAACACTCGGTTTATACCGTTGCTACCCCAGAAGCTTGCGCTGCTATTTTGTGGAAAGATGCAGCTAAAGCACCCCAAGCCGCAGTAGCATTAAAAATCGTTTCCCACGATCTCAAAAACTTAGGCATTATTGATCAGATTTTACCAGAACCTATCGGTGGCGCTCATTCTGACCCCTTAACCACAGCTACCACCCTCAAACAAGCTTTGTTAGATAACTTGGACGAACTCAACCGCTTAACACCAGCCGAGCGCCGTCAACTGCGCTATGAGAAATTTAGAAAAATTGGTGTGTTTACCGAAATTGCTCAATAAAAATAATAACTATATCTGATTAGCACTTCAACAATGCTATAATTGCCTATAGCTTAAAGATTCTTAACAATCTGACCAGCTATAGGCATTTTTTTGTGTATTCATGAAACAGCTTGATATAAGAGCCTAATTATTCACGTCAAGACTTTCGGATCTGACAGGTAAGGCTAATAACAGGCAATATACCCATATTGATAAACGATTCTAGCAATATTGAGCATAAAATCAACTGATTTTAAGAATTATTTAACTGATTGGGTAGGTAGTGAATAGCAAAACTGCCAAAAAAATTGGAGATACCATGAGTTTTGAGCAGAAAAGACGCGCTTTAATTACTGGTGCAAGCAGTGGAATAGGCAAAGCAACGGCTTTAGCCTTTGCCAAGGCGGGAATAGATGTTGCTTTAGTCAGCCGTTCTCAGGAGAAGTTAGAAGGGGTGGCAGCAGTAGCAAAAGAAATAGGAGTAGAAGCAAAAGCTTTCACCGTTGATCTGGGTAGTGTTGCCCAAGTAAAAACCAAAATTCAGGCGATCGCCGATGAATTTGGCGACATAGACATTTTGGTAAATAATGCCGGTATAGGATACACTGCCAATTTAAGCGATACTTCCTTAGAAGACTGGCAGCGGGTAATAGATTTAAATATTACCAGCGTCTTTCAGTGCATGATGGCAATTGTGCCAGGAATGAGGCAACGAGGTAAAGGGACAATTATTAACATTGCCTCAATAGCTGCCAAACAAGCTTTTGCTGGTTGGGGGGCTTACTGCGTCAGCAAAGCTGGTTTACTCGCCCTTTCTCAAACATTGGCACAAGAAGAACGAGTCCACGGCATTCGTGTAACAGGAATTTGTCCAGGTGCTGTCAATACTGAAATTTGGGATACGGAAACAGTTAATGTTAACTTTGACCGTACCAAAATGTTAACTCCAGAAATAGTAGCTCAGACAATTCTGCACACTGTTTTATTACCACAAGAAGCAGTCATTGAAGAATTAACATTGATGTCTAATGCTGGTGTTCTTTAATTGTTAGGTGACTGGGGACTGGGGACTGGGGACTGGGGACTGGGG
>NZ_JACJUZ010000013.1:0-89061 GCF_014299995.1 Sphaerospermopsis sp. LEGE 00249
GGGGACTGGGGACTGGTGACTGGTGACTGGGGACTGGTGACTGGGTAATCAATTTTATTTTTACCAGTCATCAATTATCAATTATCAATTATCAATTATCAATTATCAATTATCAATTACCTTAATCTTTTTCTGGGAAAGTTACAGTTGGTAATCCTTGATTATTAATCACTATTTTACCACCTAAATTTTCAATTTCTTGAATTGCACGGTTGCGGGTTTTTTCATCTACGTTATTTTGTAAAACCATGCTCCAACTGGCAATTCTAGCATACTTACTATCAGGGTTTCTTTCTAGAAATTTAGCAGTAGATTGGGACAGAGAAACTACATTTTTACTGTCTTGATCATCGTATTCACTAGCCCATTCTGCCGCTTTGAGAAAAGACTTACTTGCGGCTTGGGAGTCACCTAAAAATAATAACTCATCTGTGCCTTTATAACGCCAGATATAGTAAGATTTTTCTGGGATTTTAGGAGATAGGGATTTTAAACTTTTATCCATTAATGTAATAGCTCTTTCTGGCATACCTGCATATAAAGAACTACTAACAGAAAGACCAAGATAAGCTTCTCTAAATTTCGGATCATGTTTAAGGATGATTGCAAAAAATTCTGGACTTAAACTATAACCTATTTTATCTCTAACGGGATCATCACCAAAGTATTGCAAAAAGTCAATATATACCCAATTAGAAATGAGGTTATCATAACCAAAAGTGGGTATTTGTTGCAGTAAACTCAAACGTAAAGCTTCTTTTTGTTGTTCTTTTTCCAAAGCTTCCACAGACATAGATTGTTCGCTGTTGATAAGTTCTTGCAATCTCGGAAATTGACTTAAACTAATTCCTAAGATGCAGAAGCAAGCTACTAAAGGCGTAATAATAAATTCACGAGATAACAACATAATTTTTCTTAGCTTTATCAGCAAATTTACCTGACTGTATATTTTACCTGGCTTTGGAACAAGTTCGTAACAGATTTACAATAGGAAATGTTTAATATAAACTTACATTTACGTTAAAATACTTATATTAAAGTTAAGTTTATTAAACAAATACTAGAAAAAAAAACCAGGCGTTGCATAATAGAGGGATGAATTGAGGGTTGATACGGTGCATTGTCCATACTGTGGGTCTACTGAGATTAGAAAAAATGGAAAACGCAGAGGTAAACAAAATCACATTTGCGTCAAATGTGGTCGTCAGTTTATAGATGTTTATAGTCCACCAAGAGGATACTCAAATGAAGTGAAACAAGATTGCTTAAAATCCTACGTCAATGGGATGGGATTTAGAGCCATAGAACGTACTCAAGGTGTTCATCATACAACTGTAATTTCTTGGGTTAAACAAATTGGTGAGAAATTGCCAGATGCACCACCAATTGAGGAAATACCAGAAGTAGGTGAATTAGATGAATTAGAGACTTTTATTGACTCAAAAAAAACAAAATTTGGTTGTGGACAGCAGTAAATCACTTTAGTCAAGGGATTTTAGCTTGGGTTTTGGGAGACCACAGTGCGGAAACTTTTCAGCCTTTGTGGGATATTGTTAAACTCTGGCAATGCTATTTTTATGTCACTGATGGATGGAAAGTTTATCCTAGTTTCATTCAACCAGAAGACCATATTGTGAGTAAAACATATATGACTAGAGTTGAAGGAGAAAATACACGTTTACGTCATTATCTAGCACGTCTACATAGAAAGACATTATGTTATTCTAAATCCGTAGATATGCTTAAATATTCAGTTAGATTATTACTTCATTATTTGAAATATAATCAAATACCCGTGTTCAACTAATTCATCCCACACTTATGCAACGCCCGTTTTTACTGTTTAATTTGACATAACTGCCAACATTGTTGAGCGATCGCCCAATCTTCTTGTGTGTGTATAACTAATACTCGCACATTAGAATCAAGTGTAGCAATATCTACATCAATTGGTTGTTGTTTATTTTTCTCCGAGTCTATTTTCAATCCTAAAAATTCCCACGCTTCACAAGCTGCTTGTCTGATTAATGGAGATTTTTCACCTGCTCCAGCGGTAAATACTAACGCATCTAAACCACCCAAACTAGCCAACATCGAACCGATACCAGTCCGTAACCGATGTACGTAAATATCCCAAGCTAGTTTAGCACGATAGTTACCTTGTTCAATTGCTGCCAGAACTTGAGGTAAATCACTGGAAACACCCGAAATTCCCCGTAGACCAGAAGCTTTATTTAAAACATAATCTAAGCTTTCTGCTGAGTAATCAGACTGACGCAATAGATAGATTAAAATTCCTGGATCAATTGAACCGCAACGACTTCCCATCATCAAACCATCTAAAGGTGTAAATCCCATAGTGGTATCAATACTGCGACCTTCTTTAATTGCAGCTAAAGAGCAACCGTTACCTAAATGGCAAGTGATTAAACGCAGGTCTGTCAAATCTCGACCAAGAATTTGCGCTGCACGGTTCGCACAGTATTGGTGACTGATACCATGAAAGCCGTAGCGACGGATACCTTTCTCTACCCAATCATAAGGACCTGGATAGACGGCAGCAGCATCCGGTAAGGTGCTATGAAAACCTGTATCAAATACTGCTACTTGTTTAACATCTCCCAAGCTTTGCTCAATGGCTTCTATGCCTTCCAAAGCCGCTGGGTTATGGGCTGGGGCAAGGGTTGAAAGATTAGCGATCGCCTGTTTAACATCCTCGTTAATTATAACACTATTGCGGTAATTTAAGCCACCATGTACTACACGATGTCCTACCACATCAATTTCTGATAAATTACTCAGTACCTTGGTAGCACCACGAGTAAGAGTATACAGCATATATGCTAGATGGGCTTTGCGGGAGTCACCATAAATAGATTCTTGCAGTGTTTCACCAGTGGCGGTTTTTACCTCAATTTCAGCCACACCACGGTCTTGAGTCCAGTTAACTTTCCCTTCCCAAAGAGGTTTTGGTGCTTCTTGGGGAAGAGTTGCATCTGTAATGTCATACAAACAACTTTTTTGGCTACTAGATCCGGCATTTAAGACTAGAATCTTCATAGGATAATGGGAAACATAACCTGGTCTGATGCTGTCATGATTTTACAATTGCTTTTGCAAGTTTTCCACCGAGTAGATGAAATTAGTGTTTGAAAATAAGCACATTTGAAAAATTTAGGAGTCAGTAGGGGCGAAGCATTCGGACAGAAATATTAGGGAAAAATCGAGAATTGAACACCCAAATGCTTCGCCCGTATAGGAGTCAGAATGTTTGAGTAGGGGTAGATGATGAAATAGTGATTTTTGGGTAGCATCTTAAATGTGTAAATTTGATATGATTGAACCGCAAAGGGCGCAAAGAACACAAAGGTAAGAGAGTTTAAGAGATTTTTTAGTGTTGCTGTGGTTATTTTTGCTATCTAGGAATAAGATCCCCAAGATTCGGGGATCTGAAGTTTTACAATTCTAGTTTTTCTCCGCGAATAGAATAATCTAATAATTCCATTGGGTGCATTAAAGACATTTTCTTACCTGGCAAATATTTACTAATTTGCAAACTACAACCAGGGTTAGGGGAAGCAATTAAATCAGCACCAGTATTGATTAAATTCTGGGCTTTTTGTTTACCTAATTCTTCAGCAACTTCTGGTTGTAGCAGATTATAAATTCCTGCACTACCACAACACAAAGCTGCATCTATTGGTTCTTTTAAGGTGACTCCGGGAATTTTTCTTAATAACTGACGGGGTTGAACACTAATTTTTTGACCATGTAATAAATGACAAGCATCTTGATAAACTAAAGTTAAAGGTTTATCTGTTAAAGGTGAAAGTTCCGCAGTTAAACCCACATTTGCTAAAAATTCCTGTGCATCTTTTACTTTTGCTGCAAATGCTTTAGCTCTTTGGCTATATTCTGGATCATCAGCTAAAATATGACCATATTCTTTTAAAGTATGACCACAACCAGCAGCATTAATAATCACAAAATCGACATTTGTATCAGCAAAACTATCAATCATTTGTCTTGCTAAAGCTTTCGCTTGTTCAGTTTGTCCTTGATGTTCAGGAAGTGCAGCACAACAACCTTGAGATTTAGGAATTACAACTTCACAACCATTCGCAGTTAAAACCCTGACTGTTGCTTCATTTACCGGAGAGAAAAACAAACGTTGTACACATCCCAAAATTACACCAACACGATATCTTTTTTCACCCTTTGCAGGAATGATATCGGGTAAATTATCCTGAAAAGACTTAACAGTAATTTCCGGTAAAATAGACTCCATAGCAGCTAACCGGGGAGAGATTTTTTTTATTAACCCAGTAGCGCGTAATAACTGAGAAACCCCCAACTTTTGATAAACAAATAAAGGGAAAAGTAAGATTCTTAAAACATCAGGATTAGGAAACAGAGAAAAAATCAATTGACGGATTAACTTATCAGAAAAACTGCGGTTATAATTTCTTTCCACCTGATGACGAGTTGCGGAAATCAACTTATCATACTGCACACCAGAAGGACAAGTTGACACACAAGCAAGACAACCCAAACAAGAATCAAAATGTTGAACAGTAGCAGTATTTAAAGCAATTTCCCCCTCATTAATAGCATCCATTAAATAGATTCTACCCCTGGGTGAATCCATCTCCTTTCCGATTACCCGATAACTAGGACAGGTAGAAAGACAAAACCCACAATGAACACAACTATCAATCAACTTAGGATCAGGAGGATGACTAGGATCAAAACCCTGTAAATTCTTAACACTAGCAGTCTTATTCACCGAACTTTCCGAAACTTGCATGACTCTTTCTTCCCCTCTTAACTTCGCGTACTTTGCGTACTTTGCGGTTCGTTATTCTTAAACCTTAAACCTTAAATCCCACCAACAAACCGACCAGGACTTAAAATATAATTTCCATCAAACTGTTTTTTAATTCGCTGCATCATATCCAAACCATTACCATTATAACCCCAGATATCCAACTTTTCTTTTATTTCAAAAGGTGCAGATAAAACACTTAAAAAACCAGAATTAGATTGACATAAATCACGCAATTTCAAAACCTGATTTTGATTTTCTAACCGCACCAAACCCAAACCGCTATTGAGATGAATCAACCCGAAATTAATTTGATTAATCACCTCCACCGCAGCAGTTGGTAATACTCCTATTTTGGCAGTAATTTCTGAATTATTACCATAATTATGTATTGTTTCTGGTAATTGTTGCCATAAATTAGCCTGATTTTCGGCCGAATAAATTGCCCCATTTAAACCTAATTTTTGACCAATTGCCAAAAGTCTGTTAGACTGTTCCTTCACACTTTCGCTAATACTTTGAAACCGGACAATTAAACCTATTCCGCTACCTAAATTTAAATCAGAAACTAATTGACTGGATATTAAATCTGCTTGAGTTGGTGTTAACTCAGAACCTTGAAGAATTGTAGCAGCTTGGGATATCGCTTCAGCTTTACCAGTTAATATTACAGTTCCCGATGTTTCTGGTAAAGGATAAACTCGAAAAGTGACTTGACTGATAATTCCTAATGTACCGTAAGCACCGGTAAACAATTTCATCAAGTCGTAACCAGCAACATTTTTTACTACCCTTCCCCCTGCTTTGGCAATTTGTCCATCAGCGCGGATAAAAGTTATACCTAAAAGTTGGTCACGCACACCGCCATAACGTTGACGCAGAGAACCTGTATCAGCAGTAGCAATAATACCACCAATGGTAGCAAAAGCGGGAAAAGCAGGGTCAAGAGCTAAGGTTTGCTGAGATTTTGCTAAAATTTCCTGAATTTCGCCAAATTTCATTCCTGCTTCTACGGTGACAGTTAGATCACCTACCGCGTGTTCTATGAGTCTGTTAATACGTTCTGTACTGACGACTATATCAATATTTTTACTTAAACCACCCCAATGAAGTTTACTTGCACTACCGCAGGGGAGAACAGACCATTTATTGCTGTTTGCAGCGGACATGACTGCGGCCAGTTGTTCTTGAGTGTGGGGATAAACGATACAACTGGGATGGGTTTTGGGGTTTATCGCTGCTTGAATACGTTGTTGCTGACTGGGTGCGAGATTTTCCCAAGGGAAGACAGCGTTTTCTATGTTGATAATAGATGCTATGGTAGAGGCGATCGCATTCATTGGTTTGTTTTCCTATCCTCCTTATTAATGTACTGGTTAATTTAACAAAAATCATACACCAGAGGAAAATTGGTAAATTAATCTTGAGGAATTTTTGATTTTGTGCAAATACCCAACTGATCAATTGATAATTGACAATTGATAATTGTTTGATTCGGGAGCATCCCAAATGTGTAAGTTTATTTTTTGCTTGAGGTCAAGACGTGAAATGAACGAACCACGAAGGTACGTTCACCGAAGGTGTTCCCGAAGGGTAGGACACGAAGGGAAGAAGGAAGAAGAGAGTTTTTGGTGTTGTTACGGTTATTTGTTAAAAATTGGGATGACAGGAAAAATTTTTGCTTTGATAAGTTCTAAAAAAATGTATTATCCTTAATATCTAAGTGATGGTGATGGGAATTTTTTTGTGTCAACAGTAATTAAAAATTCGTTTCCGCGTCTTGTTTCTCTCGATGTATTTCGGGGAATTGCGATCGCCTCTATGATTTTAGTTAATAATCCTGGTAGTTGGAGTTACATCTACCCACCATTAGAACACGCAAAATGGCATGGTTGCACACCCACAGATTTAATTTTCCCTTTCTTTTTATTTATTGTTGGTGTAGCAATGCCTTTTTCTTTTGCTAAATATACACGAGAAAACACACCAGAAAACCGTCCCACTCGTCAAGTTTATTTGCGAATAATTCGCCGAGGTTTGGTGTTATTTGCTTTGGGTTTATTTTTGACTTTGTTTACTTTTTTTCTCGATTTTACTTTAAAAGGAATACCCATTGATTTAAGTAAAATTAGAATTATGGGGGTGTTGCAGCGTATCAGTTTGGCTTATGTAATTGCTGCTTTTGTGGTTTTACAACTTTCCCAACGTGGTTTATGGATATTTTCAGGAATATCGCTTTTAGGTTATTGGGTTGCAATGCAATTAATTCCTGTTCCTGGTTTTGGTGCAGGTAATTTATCTGCTGAAGGAAATTTTGCTGGTTATGTTGATCGGATGATTATAGGAAGTCAACATCTTTATCAAAGTGGACCATTTGATCCTGAAGGTTTATTTAGCACTATTCCCGCATTGGTAACGGTTTTAATTGGTTATTTTACTGGTTCATGGTTGCAAAAACAGCAGGTTAAAACTAGGACGAGTGTTAATTTAGTAATTTGGGGTTTGGGGTGTTTAATTATTGGGATATTATGGGGTTTTGTATTTCCGATTAATAAATCTTTGTGGACGAGTTCTTATGTAGTTTATACTGCTGGTTGGGCTTTATTAGTATTAGCTTTGTGTTATGAAGTGGTGGAAGTTCGGGGTTTAAAAAAATGGGGTTTTCCTTGGGAAGTGATGGGTTTAAATGCCATTTTTCTCTTTGTTGGGTCTGGGGTTGTGGGCAGAATTTTAGTTAAAACTTCTGTAGGTAGTGGTAAAGATGCAGTAGCTACAAAAACCTGGATTTATGATAATTTGTTTAGTGCTTGGGCGGGAAATATGAATGGTTCATTATTATTTGCTATCACCAATCTTTTATTATGGTGGTTAGTGCTTTATTTTATGTATAGTCGGCGTTGGTTTCTGAAAATTTAGTTGTTGATAAATTTGTCTATTAAACACTAAGGGACTTCCAGATAAAAAAATATTCAATTAATTTTTGTGGGGTAGGCATACTTCGACACGCTCAGTACAAGTCTTGCCTGCCCTTCAACCCGGATGGGCTTCTAGCCCATCCCACAAGATTGGATAATTTATTGTTTGGAAGTTCCTAAAAACATAAAAAAACCACATTTATAAAATGTGGTAAACAAACATCATCAATTCTGTGATTTAATCTAATTCAGGTTCAACACCAAGCGCACGTAGTTGGGCAATTAATTTTTCTGTTTTCTGTCGTTCTTGTTCAGCTTTCTGGCGTTCTTGTTCAGCTTTCTGTCGTTCTTGTTCAGCTTTCTGTCGTTCTTGTTCAGCTTTCTGTCGTTCTTGTTCAACTTTTTGTCTTTCCTGTTCAACTTTTTGGCGTTCTTCTTCCACAGGAGTTAACACCCAATTACCATCTTGATCATACCAACGTAACCAAGGCATATTAACATTTTTGTAACTGCCCTGCCAAACTCCCAAACCTAATTCTAAATCAGGAATCCAAAAACGTAAATCTGATAAATTCACTTCAGTATAATGAGCGCCCTTTAACTCAAACATTCTAAATTCAGATTGATAACGATCAAAAATTGCGTAATAAGGAACTCTTAAAATTTGCTCATAAACTTCCCACTTAGTTGGGGGTTTTTCCACATCTCGCAAAGTTTGACCTAAATCTTCTTTTTCTGTTCCTGGTGATAATAATTCAACCACAATATAAGGATTTACAAATTCTTGCCAAACTACATAACTTAATCTTAAATCTCTTTCTTCATACAAAGAAGAAACACCAACAACCGCAAACCAATCTGGGCGTTTATGCCACAATGGATGACGACCATCATAATATAAATTCATATCACTAGCTGTAAAAATTTGGTTGCTAGGATAGTTAGGGGGGCGAAATGTGTCTGCTAATAATTGTGGTTGTAGTAAATGAAATTGATCTGGCAAACCTTTCTCCTCCGGGTCTTCGCTAGGAAGATCATACATTGTTGGTAATGTTTCTTTAGGAGAAAGTGGTGGATCTGTTTGATACATTATTGGTATTCCTAAAGATACAACTTTGATCTCTATTATGTAGCACGATAATATGGTATTTGAAGATTTCTGGAGATTTTCAGAAGAACAACAATATCGCTTTTATAGGTAAAAACACAACAATTGTGTTGTATCCAAGTCATCACGATAAACACATTCAAAATTACTAAAACCGACTTTTTCAGAAATACTTTTTAGATTGGATTGAGTTTCCGGAAAATCCTTAGATGAAATATGACTATCGACCATTTTATACTCTTGAGGAGTTATTAAAGTCCAATCTTTTTTCACATTCCCTAAATAACGTTTAACATAACTATCTCTATCTTCATTTTCTTGACGAACTACATCAATTAAAATGAAAATTCCCCCTGATTTGAGCAGATTTTTGATATTTTTTATTACATCTTCTTTCTCTTCTAATTGCAAATGGTGGAGCGCAAAAGATGTAAACACAACATCAAATTTATTTGGTTCATTTTGCGCTAACTCATTCGTTAATTGCCAACAATCGCCTATGATAAAATTTCCCTGACAACCAGTAACAGCAATATTTTTTTTCGCATCTTCTATTGCGGGAACAGATACATCTATTCCTGTATATTCAGCAATTTGAGTATTTAATAAAGCTTGAGTGGTGAAACTCCCATCTCCACATCCCAAGTCAAGCAGAGTAAACGGTTTTTGCCAGTGTTTAACTAATAATTCATGGAGTACATTATATATTTCCCGATGTCCCATGTAATTGTTTTTTAACACTTTCTGGTAAATTTGCCATTGCTGGTTAAAAAACTCTGCTGTTAAGAGATTTTCTTCTTGAATCATTTCCAATTTTATCTGCTCTGTCATTGTTTTAAATTCCAGATATTTTTATTTTTAGATTGAAAACATTTTATCAGGTTTGGTGTGATAGTGTAAAGTTACTTATTTCCTGAAGCATCAAACCATTTGGTAATCTTGTTTTTGTTCATTTAATGGTGGCCTGACACACAAATAAATCAACGCCCCAAAAAAGGGAACTAAAGCAAATAACCAAAATAATTGATTATCCTTCCAACCCCGTCGCGTCATATCATCCCCTAACAAAGCAGGAAATAATAGACTCAACATACAAAAATCTAAACTCATTACATGAATAAATCTGCTAGTTTGCCATTGTTGGATAAAATCACTCCAATTTCCTTGTAAACCATAAGCAAATAAAACCACCGCACCTAACATTAATAAAATTCCTGTGATGCGAGAATCAAAGATTTTCAGAAACAAATTTTTATTACCTGTAAATTCTTGATTTGGTTCTCTTAAAGCTAGATATGGTAAAAGTGCAAAAGCACCAAGCCCAAAGGAAACTGTAGCAAAAGGCCAAGCTGGTATTTTTTGCCTTCTGCCATCAATAAATAACACTGCACTGTAAATTAATGGCCATATTCCCATAATATTAAATAAGGCAATAATCGCAGGATTGATACCTTCCCAGTTTCCTGTAGAAAGATTGGTGATTAACTCTAAACTTTCTGGGAAATTATCAGGAGGTGCAAATAAAAAGGCGTAGGAAAGAAATCCTAGCCATATTAAACCAAAAGAGATTTTTCTCAACATGATTTACCGAGTTTAGACAGTTTACGCAGTTTGACTAAAAGCTTCTGAAAGATATTCTGCTGCTGCTGCTACTACAGCGATCGCATTTTC
Source organism: Sphaerospermopsis sp. LEGE 00249 (assembly GCF_014299995.1). Lineage (NCBI taxonomy): Bacteria > Bacillati > Cyanobacteriota > Cyanophyceae > Nostocales > Aphanizomenonaceae > Sphaerospermopsis > Sphaerospermopsis sp. LEGE 00249. Next base: position 10,520 of record NZ_JACJUZ010000013.1, read on the forward strand.
ATAGTCTAACCGAGTTGGTCCCAAAACACCTATACTTCCCACGGGTACAGCACCCCGACGATAACTAGAAGATATCAAAGAACAGGTTCTAATGGGTTCTAAGGGATTTTCCGTACCTATCCGCACCGTCACCTTGGGTTTACCCGTTTCCTCTATTTCCGATTCCTCACATATTAACCGCCATAACTGCTCTTGTTCTTCTTCCAATAAGTGCATAATCGTTTGTACCTGCTGTACTTGGGCAAACTCCGGTTGACGCAACACCTCACCCACACCCCGCACCATGATTTGTGTGGCTGAAGGTGCAACAGCACGACGGAGTAATTCTGTCAATGAACTTTTCAAAAATTCCCCATAACGTTGAAACTCTTGATCTAACTCACTCCAGTCAAGCTGGGCTAATTCCAAGAGTGTAAAACCACGCAGATGACTATTTAAAAAGTTAGAAACTATTTGTAATTCTCGATCAATTGTTTCTGGATCAGGTTTAGTTACTGACTCTCTTGTAAACAGATCCATTACCTTGGAATGGGTTTCATAACTATCCGTTACCACAATCAGCATAACTTTCCCATCTTCAACTTGTAATAGTTGTAAATGTCTTAATTGTGCTATATTGGGCTGTGGCATAGTTATTAACGTAATACAGCCACTTAATGTTGCCAAAATTTGTGCCGCACCTTGTAGTAAAGCTTCTAAACTCCAATCATCCCAATGTAGACGCTGTTGTAAAGTAGATTCAACCTCTCTAGCTAAAGCTTCCGACGGTTTCATCAACCTATCAACATATATACGATAACCCGAATCAGAAGGTACACGCCCCGCAGAAGTGTGTGGTTGGTAAAGTAACCCCGACTTTTCCAAAACACCCATAACATTGCGGATAGTAGCGGAACTGACACCAAGATCAAATTCCTCAATTAAAGCTTTAGAGCCAACTGGTTCAGCAGTGGCGATATAATGGCGTACAGTTGCCCAAAGTATATGTTGTTGGCGATTTGTCAGCTGGAATTGCATAGAATATGTTTTACTGAAGGCAAATTTTAAGCAAAGGTTGAAAAATTTTGTTAATGAAACAGTAAAAAAGATTGATTATTAATTAATGCAAAAGCAAAATCGTAAATTATATATTTATACTATATTAGTTAGGTGCAAAGCTTCCCGTAAAAACTTATTTTCTATGTAATTATTAATACAGTATAGCTTTATCACAAAACAGGCTAAATTCTTATCTATTTATCATATTATCTTATATGATTTCTTAATCAAGCTGTATTTTTAGCTACAAAAGTTAGATTTAGCTTCAGTTGTATTGCTAACTATTGGTGATTGGTAATTGGTGATTGGGAAAAATAAAATTGATTACCCAGTCCCCAGTCCCCAGTCCCCAGTCCCCAGTCCCTAATACCTTGGAATTACAGGATCAACTAAAATAGAATAGGCATCAATACCACCTATAATATTTTTAACGTTAGTAAATCCTTGAGAAACTAACCACTGACACATCTGAGCAGAACGCATACCGTGATGGCATAATACCAGGGTTTCCGCATGGGCATCAAAACGAGTGAAAATTTCCCCGTTCCATTGCTCATATTCACTCAAAGGAAGATTGACAAAACCATCAATTTTGGCGATCGCTACTTCTTGTGGTTCACGCACATCTATTAACTGTAAACCAGAATCAGCATTTGCTAAACGTTCCGCTAGTTCTTTAACCTTAATTTCAGTAAAAGATTGACCAGTCATGCAGTTTCTCTAAACAATCCTAATATTTGTCATACTATTCATGTTGACAGAAAAGCGAGAAAATAGGTTGAATGTGAATAATCAACGTTTATCTTTTAGGTTTATAGTAGCTGGTGTAGTTGCTGTATTACTTGCTATTACTGGCTTTTACTGGTTTTTATTCAAAAGTCCAGTAAAATTAAATACTCCCATATCTCAACCAGGGGCGGCTATATTTGTATCTAATGTAGCACCTGCAATGGTATCTTTATTAGTCAATCCTGAAGGTTTGCAGTCAATAGAAAAAAAAGGGGCAATTTCCCAAATCAAAAATAGTTTATTAGCAAAAACTAACATAAATTTCAAGGATGATATCAAACCTTGGCTAAGTAATGAAATTACCTTAGCTGTTACCAGTGAAGATATTGATCGTGATCCAGAAAATGGGTTACAACCAGGGTATTTGATGGCACTAGCTACAAACAACCCAGAAAAAAGCCGTGAGTTTGTTGAACTCTTATTTTCTCGACGAACTTTAGCAGGAACAAATTTAGAAGTAGAACAATATAAAGGTGTCAAATTACTGTATGATACACCAGAAATAATAACATCCAAAAGAAGCCAAAATACCAAATTCAAAATCCAAAATTCCTTAGCTGGTGCGGTTATTGATGACTTTGTTTTATTTGCTAATGATCTGAAAGTTGTCAAAGAAGCTATTAATAATATTCAAGCACCAAATTTGAATTTAAGTAGTGATTCTGAATATGAAAAAGCTGTAAAAGAATTACCAAAAAATGCTGTAGCTGTAGCTTTCTTCAAATTACCCACATTGGCAAAATGGCAAGGTTTAGAATTAGCAGAATCAACTTATAAGAGTCAAATTCTTTCTTTAGTTTTAAAATCTCAAGGTATGCTGGCAGAAAGCACATTTTTATCTAGATCAAATTTACCTAGTTCAAAAGTTGCTTCTGTATCTACACCATTATCTAAACCTGTGGATGCCTTAAAGTATATTCCAGAGTCAGCAGGTTTAGCAATTGCTGGTGCAAATTTGAGTAATTTACCCAATAGCAACTTAGATAAACTTTGGCAACAAGCAACAGCAACTATTTATGGTTCTTCTCAAGAAGCTATTGCCAGATGGATGCAACCTTTAATAGATGTACAAAAAAGCTGGGATATAAACTGGAAAGAGGATATTTTTAGTTGGGTAAGTGGAGAATATGCCTTAGCAATTTTACCAAATCAAGAGGCAAATCAAGATAAAAATATAAATCCCAATTGGGTGTTTGTAGTAGAAAAAACACCGCAGTTAGAACAAGGTATAGCGAAATTAGATAACATTGCCACAAACAACGAATTTAATGTTAGTTCTTTGATTTTAAACAATCAAAAAATTGCCGTTTGGACAGAGTTAAAAGCTATTCCTGAAAATTCATCTGTCAACATTGAAGCAAAAGTTAAAGGGGCGCATACAAGCATTGATAATTATGAAATTATTACCTCTGACTTAGCATTGATGGAAAAAATTATTACCCATCAAGAACATACCCTGATGGAAAATTCCAACTTTCAGGATAGTATTGCTAACTTACCTCAACCAAACCAAGGCTATATATATATTGATTGGAAAAAAAGCCAAGAATTTCTAGAAAGTCAACAACCCTTACTTAAATTTGTGGAATTGTTGGGTAAACCACTGTTTGACAATTTGCGATCGCTTACAGTCAGTAGTTACGGACAGGAAGCAGAAACACTCAAAGGTGGAGTCTTCTTCCAATTAGAAAAATAGACAAGCTAGATCCCCGACTTCTCAAAGAAGTCGGACATCTGGGAACAGTTAATATTAAAAACCTACCCCTGTGAGATTTTTCTCCCCCCTTATTTTCTCAAATGATTGCCACATCTCATCTTCAACCGCCTTGTCACCCGTTAAGCCAATCACCAATCACCCTATTCCCAACTTTCCAGCCAAAGCGGGAGTTAATGGTAAAAGGGTGCTAACCATTAAAAATAAAGCCAAAAGACCTAAAGCGGCTCTTGCGTCATCGGGTTCAGTAATTTCATTCAAACTGGGGCGTTCTGCATCTCGTTGTAAAAAGAAAATCACTATTGCCCAATAAAAAGCCAAAGTATTACCCAGAGATACCAAAGCTAAAACGATTAAAGTGGCAATTGTCGCTCTTCCTGCGGTTTTACGTCCATAAATTGCCTGAACAACACGCCCCCCGTCTAATTGTCCGGCTGGCATCAGGTTTAAAGCTGTAATTACCAACCCTAACCAACCAACTATCACCAAAGGATGAACATTCACCAAAGGCGCTTGTAAAGCCGAACCTAGCACAACTCGCGCCAAACTACCGACTAAAATTGAACCTTGAAAAAACTTATTGGGTAATTGAAATAAACTACCAGGGTGGGAAAGTAACAACCCTGTCACCAACATGATCAAAGAGATAATACCGCCAAAAGCAGGACCAGCTAAAGCAATATCAAATAACGCTTTGCGGTTGGGTAAGAGAGACTGAAAACGGGTAATTGCTCCAAAAGAGCCTATTTGCACCGCTGGGAGGAAAAAAGGCCAAGTTAGGCGGACTTGGTGTTTACGTGCTAATAACCAATGTCCAATTTCGTGAGCGATCAAAATTGTAAAAATTCCCAACCCTATGGGTAAAGCTTCCGAAACTCTTGATGGGTTGGCAAATAAATCAAAATTCAGCAGTAAACCCGCAGCTTCCAAACTGGTGGCGATAGTTGCTACTAATAAAATTACAGCAAATGCTTTTTGCGATAACTGCATTGGTTTAGGATCAGTGCGACTCGGTAGCACAATCATCACTGGTTTACCATCTGTATTTTCTACTAAAAAAAGACGATATTTATCACCTAATCGCTCTTGCAATCTTTGGGTGAGACGGTTGTGAACTTGTTCTGCATCTCCCCGCAAGTTACCTTTAAAAATCGCTCCCTCTTGATAGGGTATGGTTTCTGTGGCAAAAAATGTATCAATACCGAAAATACCTTTGATGGTATTTAAATCTTCTTCCGGGATGGTGATGGTTTCCAGTTTTACTTCTGCTACCACTACAGGTTGATCAGAATTTTCCGGTGTGGTTTGTGCTTCTAAAGCTTCGTTGGCAAGTCTTTCAGTTGCCTTAGCTTTGATAATGGCATCTTGGCCAGCTTGGCGTAATTGTCTACCTAAGAAGATGTATATTCCTGTGGAAAGCACTAGCAATAACAATACACCTGCTATATTGATATAAATGCCCGCAGCAAACAAACCAAAAAATACCAGCCAGGGAGCCATTAATACTACAGACTGTAACCAGGCTAAGATACCCAGCTTACCAAAAGGTCTGGCACGATAAAAGCCCCAACCCAAAATGCCGAAAGCGACTAGCACTACAGCCGCTATGATAGGAGTTTCTGATGAAGTTAACATTGCTCAACCTTTGCTAATCTATAACGCAAATAGGAGTCTACCCAAATAATGTAGTGCTGTTATTTGGGAATATTCAACTAAATTGACAAATTTAATATTTTATGATATTATCCACTATTTTCCTATCATTGTTTATGGTATTTTCTGGATGAGAAATCCTGGGTATTAAAGTTTCTCCACTTGATTGAATTTCTGGATTGAATTTCTGGCAGTGTATAACCAAGTAAGTTGGTAGTTTTTTGATTGGCGTAAACATTGCGTTTTTCTTCTAGATCAAAAATATCAATATGTTATGTTAGCTGAGGGATGAGGTAAAATTTTAGCGATCGCATTTTTGAAAAAGAAACTCAAATGTAACTAAGCTTATTGCATTATTTTTTTCACCTATTTGCCAAAAAAACTCTGATTAGAGAAGATTTTATAAAATTGCATATTCAAAATAATTGAACATAACTAACCACCTGTCACCTAGCTTTCACAGATAACTTTTTCAGCAAACCCTAGTTATTTTCTCTGGTTTGACGATTTCATTGGTTATCTTTTTGATAACTGATTGCACACCTTGAATTAAAAGTTAAATCATACTACTTTTTGAAGTGCGGAATGTGGGTTTTATCATCTTACAATAATGTCCTTCACTAAACCTGCTAACTTTTGTGCAGCACCACCTTCACCCCTAGCACTGCGTAATTTATCTTTAATTGCTGCTAACTTTTCAGGATTTTCTAACAAATCTAAAACCATTTCTCCCACAGTGTCCGGTTGCAATTTTCCCACTAATTCCGGTACAATTTCACTTTGCGCCCAAATATTAGGCCAAGCTAATAAACCTTTATTTCTCAGAAACCACCAATTAATTAATTTAGCAAAACCAGAACCTAAACCCGGTAAATTTGCTAATAAACCTGGTAAACCATCCCAAGAACGCATTGCATCTAATTGTTGAGTAGGTAATAATACAATCATTGGTATTCCCAAAGCGCCTAATTCTGCGGTATTTGCTCCTACTGTAGTTAGACAAATTGCACATTGAGATAATAAATGATAAGCAGGGTTTTCTTGTTTTAATTCTACTGTTAAACCTGTATAAGTTTGCAGAGAATTATCTATTAAAGATGCACCGTTAAAACCGAAAGCTTGAGTAAATTCGTTTTTTTCAGGATTGGCAAAACTGGCTAATGTTGGTAAATCTAAAGTTGGTGCAACAGGAATAAAAAACTTTGTTTCTGGTTTTTTAGAGTGAATATATTCAGCAATAGCTAAAGTTAAAGGTACCCCTTGAGTTAACTTAGCTTTTTTTGAACCTGGTAAAATTCCAATCAATTCAATTTTAGATTTTGGATTTTGGTTTTTGGATGTGATATCATCTTGTTTAGCAGCTTCTAACATTAAATCACCGACAACGGTAAATTTATGTGCATATTGAGGTGAGACATTTTTGATCACTTGGGGTTTCATCACTCCAAAACAGTCTATAAAATTATGCCAACGTGCTTCCCATTCTGCATAAACTACGGTTTTATATCCTAATTTTTTACCAATGATGACAGGAAAAATTTGATCTCCTCCCAAAAATACAACTACACCTTTTTTTCTCCAGTCCCAATTTTCGGCTGTTTTTCCTGTTAATAAAAACTGCCAAAAATGCTCAGGTGCTTGCACTCTATTTACCTCTGGATAGGAACTAGCTATACTTACTTCTCTACCACTAGCATGAGGACAAGGTGATAAAATCACAGAAATTCGCACTTGAGAAATATCATATCCTAATTGTTCTCTTAATGCTTTAACGACAGGACGCACCCAAGTTGTAACTTCCCCTGGTCCATTAGAAAGAATGAGAATATCAATCATATTTTTTTGAATAGTTATTTAATTTGTTATGGTTGGTAATTGGTAATTGGTAATTGGTAATTGGTAATTGGTAATTGGTAATTGGTAATTGGTAAAAATAAAATTGATTACCCAGTCACCAGTCACCAGTCACCAGTCACCAGTCACCAGTCACCAGTCACCAGTCACCAGTCACCAGTCACCAGTCACCAGTCACCAGTCACCAGTCACCAGTCCCCAGTCACCCAGTCACCTCATCATATTTAGCTTTAACAGCTTGTATATCTTGCCACATTAACCATTTTGGTGAGCCTTTTTCCCTGGAAGAATTACGTAACAAATAGGAAGGGTGAAAAATAGGCATACATAAACGCCCTTCCCAGTCTATCCACTGTCCGCGAATTTTCGTAATTCCTTGTTTATTACCTGTAATTCCTTTAACAGCAGTAGCACCTGTTAATAAAATGATTTTTGGATCAACTAAGCGAATTTGTTCTAATAAATAAGGTTTACAAGCGGCCATTTCTTCCGGGGTGGGAACTCGGTTTTCCGGTGGACGGCATTTTACTATATTACAGATGTATACATCATGCTCCGTACTCAAATTTACAGATGCCAAAATTTTATCTAACAATTGCCCAGACTTACCCACAAATGGTAAACCAGTTTCATCTTCATTTTGTCCTGGACCTTCCCCAATAATCATGATTTTAGCTTGGGGGTTTCCCCTTCCCACTACAGCATGAGTGCGATTTTCACCCAACTCACAACGATGGCAATTTTGACAATGTGGTGTTAATTCCGTCAAACTTGTATAAGTTCCTGACGGAATGGGAATTTTTGCATCTGTAGGAATCAAGTCTTTTTGATTAAAGTTTGATTCGTTAAAAAGGCTAAGTTGGGTATCGCTGTTCATGAAAATTGGGGCTTTGGGTGGGCTATTTCTAAGAGGTTGTCTTAAAAGTTTTCGGCGAATATAATATAGCCTCCGGCACGCCTGACGGCGAACGCTACTACACAAGCAAAGTCCACCTGCGTGGACTAACGAAAAATTAAGGATTTGAAACCTGCGTAGGCAGGTTTTGTCTGTGTAGATGTGATTTCTAATCGCCCAAGTTAGACTTTTCAAACATCCTCTTAGAAAATTTGGGGATCTTGTTGTTCATAAATCATTTAGGATTGCTATATTTTCGCTGTTTGCAAATGCCAATCTGTTGATTGTTCGTAAGCATAAGCTACTTGGAAAAGTTGATCTTCTCTTAATACTTTACCAATTAATTGTAATCCAATTGGCAAACCTTTGCTGTCAAAACCACAAGGTACACTAATTCCAGGTAAACCGGCAAGGTTCACAGGAATTGTCATTAAATCATTCAAGTACATACTTAAAGGATCGGTGATTTTTTCCCCGGCTTTAAATGCTGTGGTGGGTGCGGTGGGAGTGACTAAAACATCAACTTGAGCAAAGGCATTTTCAAAGTCTTCTTTGATTAATGTGCGGACTTTTTGCGCTTTTAAATAATAAGCGTCATAATAACCGGCACTGAGGGCATAAGTACCAATCATAATCCGGCGTTTGACTTCTGTACCAAATCCCATTGCACGGGTGCGGGTGTACATTGATAATAAGTTATCTGCATCTTCCACACGTGCGCCGTATTTTACACCATCATAACGGGCAAGGTTGGCTGATGCTTCTGATGGGGCAATAATGTAATAACTAGGAACACCATAACGGAAACGAGGACAGGAAATTTGTTGAACTTCCGCGCCTAAACTTTCTAGTTGGGCGATCGCCTTATTTACTGCTGCTTCAACTTCTGGATCTAAACCTTCACCAAAGGTTTCTTTAATCACGCCAATCTTTAATTTTTTCCCTTTTAAATCTGGTGTTAAATTGGCAGTGTAATCAGGAATTTCTACTTTTAAACTGGTGGAGTCTTGGGGATCGTAACCTGCGATCGCATTTAATAAAATCGCTGCATCTTCCACACTTCTGCCAAAAGGTCCAATTTGATCCAAAGATGAAGCATAAGCTACCAACCCATAACGGGAAACTAACCCATAAGTCGGTTTCATCCCCACCACACCGCAAAAAGAAGCCGGTTGACGAATAGAACCCCCAGTGTCAGAACCAAGAGAAACTACACATTCTTCCGCCGCAACCGCAGCAGCAGAACCACCGGAAGAACCACCGGGAACTCTGGCAATATCCCAAGGGTTAGCAGTAGTTTGATAAGCGGAGTTTTCTGTGGAACTACCCATTGCAAACTCATCTAAGTTGGTTTTACCAACCATTACCGCCCCAGCATCAGCAAGTTTTTGGGTGACAGTAGACTCATAAGGTGGGATAAAATTTTCCAGAATTTTAGAAGCGCAGGTGGTGCGAATGCCCTTGGTACACATATTATCTTTAATACCGATGGGAATCCCTGCTAAGATACCGATTTCTTCCCCAGCAGCGATTTTTGCATCCACAGCGCGAGCTTGTTCTAGTGCCTGTTGTGCAGTGACAGCCAAGAAACTGTGCAGTTTTGGTTCTAGTGCTTCAATGCGGTTTAAGGATTCTTGGGTGATTTCAACGGCTGAACGTTCTTTTTTTACTAGCTGTTTGTGCAACTCGTTAATGGATGCCATAAATAATTTTTCTCTTTATCATTCAAGTCATTGATTTTAGCATTTACAGGTGTGAGGGTGGTGTTTTGTTGGTTGGTGGGGTTATGGCACGCAGAGGCGCAAAGGCGCAAAGAGGGGTTTGAGGGGTGGGGGATATTAAAAATCTTATCTGTTTGTGTTTATATATTGGTGATATATACGGAATATTTGAGTATAATAATAATTAACTTTATTACACTGTGTGACAAGTAATGAGTCGAGAAAGTAAGCATAGATTTGAGGTTTGGTCACAACTTTGGCTATCTCATGAAGATCGAGATCGCATACAAGATTTTTTTACTTCAGAGATCGGTGTCAAACCACGGTTTGTTGTTAAAAATATGCACATTACTGTTTACCATGCACGTCGAATGCTTCCTGATCTGAAGCCTTGTCTGGAAAATGTAGAAGTTTTTCTTGATGCTAATGATACTCGATTTATGGTAATGGCACCAGGTGGTGAAAATCCAAGAGATTATCTTAATCCAGGAAGGCGTAAAGTGGGGGTAAGAATTCATAGGCAGAGTATAATTCGGCAGGTAATCCTGGAATTCAGAGCAAGACTAACCAAACTAGAAACAAAAAGAGTATTAGGGGCTAGATTACCTAGCTCTCATAATCGTAATGCCTTTGGAGCTAGACACTTTCAACCGCATATGACTCTCTTATGGGCTGGAAGTGGAATAGATCACGATCTCACAAAAATTGGAGTACCATTCAGGAAAATGCTTGGAACATTAAAGTTTGATAAATTCAGTATAGAGATCAAAGATTTAGATTTGACGAATATATCGAAAGATAAAAACATGATTGTATCTGAATAATTGAACTGCTTTTTACTGATGGTGGACTTTTAATACAAAGCGAAAATGTGAATTTACTTGTTTTCAACGCTGAAGATAAGCTGATGTGCAGCTAAACTGTATAATTAAACAACCTGAAGTTACAGTAGCACAAGCATCTTGCTTGTATTAATTATTCAAGTTAAAGGCACAACAGCTTAAGAGGATAATTCAATTGATACCTTAGATAATCATCGGCGGATTATTAAGGAAGTTTTAATACCTCATACACAAATTCCTTATTCTTATGGTGTGATTGAATGTAAAACAGTTTTTGATGAAAAAAATGATAGTTATTTATTAATTACTTTGGGTTGGCAGGATCATAAAAGGATTCATGGTTGTTTGGTGCATTTGGATATTATTGATGGGAAGATATGGGTACAACGAGATGATACTGAAGATGGTGTTACTTATGAGTTAGAAGCGGCAGGAGTTCCTACAGATAAAATTGTTTTAGGTTTTCATCCGCAAAATATTAGACAGCATAGGGGTTATGCTGTGATCTAAATCATCACGCTAGATACTAACTCAAATTACAATAGCTATAAAATTTATAATACCGTGATGAACAAGTTACCAAAACGTACAAATTCTCAGAGAATTGGACAAAGTGCGGCTGACCTCCTCAAATCAGTTTTTACTAAATTTTGCATTGTTATTCCTGTTCCTCAAGAACTTGATCTTGGCATTGATTTTATATGTGAAATTATGCAGGAAGAGTATCCAACTGGAAAATTATTTAATATACAATGCAAAGGTACAGAAGAAGCTGAATCCAAAGGTTCTTCAATTTCAATTCCTATTGAAGTAACTACTCTTAATTATTGGTTGCTTCAGAAAAATCCCACATTCTTGATTTTTGTTGACTGTCAAAATTATATTTTTTATTGGTCTTTTCCAAAAGAATTTCTTACTTCACTTAATAAAAACTGGCAAAAACAAAAGACAGTATCTATCCCAGTTTACCGTCAAAACTATTTTGACCAAGGTATAAACTCTTTACCAGATCAATTATTGTCAATAGTTGATTTAGAGGCTTCTGTTACTCCTAAGCATGGAAATTATCTGGGAACTTTAACACTTGCCGATGCTATAGACAGAGCTATTAATTCTGGATTGGATATACTAAATGCTCCCTTATATCGTCCTTTCCAGTATATTGGAATGTCCATCACTGATGCCGCAAAAGCAGTTGGAGGAAAGCCTAATGAAAATGGTAATATTATCATAGAATCTGATCAATCTTATATGCTGTTGGAAGCAGAAGGAAACTTTATCAGCTATGTAGATGTTAAACTTAAAAAGACTGCGCCTTGGAGTCCAAACCGCCCATTTGATTCTGAACAAATCTTAGGTGTGCTTAGTATTAATCCATCCGAGTTAGAATTAGTCCGCAGACGGACAGACTATTACACCTATTATGACCATAAGAGGAAGTTAAAAATTTGTATATCCTGCGAATATGAAGGCGCACCTGTATCAGTGGGATTTGGTAGTAAGTATTATAAAATGTAAGCCATAAAATTATGATTGCTTGAAAATCAAAATCATTGCAACTTAGTTTTATGCGATCGCTCCTCTTTTCACTTGAGTTAAATAAAGCAACCTATGATAGATGTGTTACAGTCGTCTAAAGACGACTTTTGTTAAGCTGTTACACAGCTAAATTGTATAATCCTAACATTCTGAACTCTTGTTTAACAGGCAAGATGCCTGTTCCACTTATACAAATTAAATGCACAACAGCTTATGAGACTCCAAATTCATTTGGAGGCATTTTTAAAACTCAAGATAATTCCGATTTAATCCCCTCATTTAAAGTCTTCAAAACCTGCTGCATATCTCCACCTAACAAAGCCGGAACATTCAACCATAAACCCGGAAATTCTCCACTTTTAATAATTCCCTCTGCATCCGGTTTCATTTCTATATATTTACTATCTTCCAACACAAACCAATCCATTTCTTGATCAAAAGTTCGCCAAACTATATACTCTTTTACACCATTCCGTTGATAAACTCGTTTCTTATCATGGAGATCATAGGAAACGGTACTGGCGGCAATTTCTACTATTAGTTCTGGCGCACCGGCAATATAACCATCATCATCAATTATGGCATTCCCATCTACTCTAAATAACACTACATCGGGTTGTGGTTCGTTGTCATTATCAAGGCGGACAGTGGGTTCAACACCCAACTCAATCACACCAACAGCAGTTTTGTAAGTCCATAACCAACCTATTAAGTCGCCATGTGGTTTAGCATGGGGTGTAAAGCGTAAAGGAGAAGCCACGTATACAATACCTTCTATTAATTCAGCTTTTTTGACATCGGGTGTCGCAGTATAACGACGTTCAAACTCTGCACGATCCAGGCGATCGCCATTTTCCAACAATGGTAAATTCGGGGGAGATTTAGCAATAGTCATGGTGTTGAAAAACTCTTCTAATCTACACTATAACAATCTGCAATCATTCATCAGAAAAGTCTGCTTTTAGTTCTAGCTTGATCATGCCATAATAGAACAAATTATCACAGCTAAGTAATATGGTTAAAGTAGTTTCCCGTCAATACGTAGGTGAAGCCAATGTTTATGATATTGGTGTTGAGAAAGATCATAATTTCGCCATTAAAAATGGTTTCATTGCCTCTAATTGTTTCAACAAATCCCACTCTACAGCTTACGGTTATGTCACTTATCAAACAGCATATTTAAAAGCTAATTATCCATTAGAATATATGGCAGCACTGTTAACCGCTAACAGTGGTGATACAGATAAAGTGCAGAAATATCTGAACAACTGCACAACTATGGGAATTGAAATTGATCCGCCGGATATTAATCGCTCAGGTTTGGATTTTACCCCCGCAGATAATAAGATTTTATTTGGATTTTCGGCAGTGCGAAATGTGGGACAAAATGCGATCGCCTGTATTTTAGAAGCAAGAACCGAAGGAGGAGTATTTAAATCTCTGGCTGATTTTTGCGATCGCATTGATTTACGTGCTGTTAACCGCCGTACTTTAGAATCATTGATTCAATGTGGAGCTTTTGACAAAATAGAACCTAACCGCCATCAATTGATTAAAGATTTAGAATTAGTCTATGAATGGGCGCAATCCCGTGCTAAAGATAGAGCCATTGGGCAAGGAAATCTCTTTGATTTGATGGGGGGAGGATTTGGTAATAATGGTAATCCAACAACAACTAACAATGGTTTTGAATCTGCACCTAAAGCTGAAACAGTTTTAGATTATCCCCCACAGGAAAAGTTGCGGATGGAAAAAGAATTATTAGGTTTTTATGTATCCGCCCATCCTCTGAAACATATTAAACAATCATCTTCTTTGCTCTCACCAATTAATTTGGCACAGTTGGGAGAACAAAAAGATAAAACATTGATTTGTGCAGTTGTTATGCTCAATCACGTGAAAAAAGTGATGACTAAAAAAGGTGAGCAAATGGCAATTTTACAAATAGAAGATTTAACAACAGCATCAGAAGCAGTGGTTTTTCCTAAAATTTATGAACGAGTTAATTCACTATTGGAAATAGATACCAGATTAATCATTTGGGGAAAAGTAGACAAACGAGATGAACAAACTCAATTTATTGTTGAAGATGCCGAACAAGTTGAAAAAGTGCAGATGGTAGTAGTGGAATTAAATCCACAGGAAGCTGCTGATATTGAAGTCAAGCGTCATTTAAGTTCAATTTTAACAGAACAATCAGGTGACAATAATCAAGCAAAAGTTCCTGTAATTGGTATTATTCAGGCAGGAAATTCTCGTCAACTGGTGCGTTTTGGTAAGAAATATTGGGTACAAGATTCTTTCTTAACTATGCAATCTTTAAGAAATGCTCACTTCTCTGCTCATGTAAAACAATTGACGGATACTTAGTAAGTATTCAGCTATCAGTAATCAGTTAGCTGAATACTTACGTTTTGCTGATAGCTACAACTTATGTGATTTGTGATAACATTTCCAGTCAGAGACTGGCAACGAGATAAATGAGATTTGAGAAAAAATCAATGTCAAAATGAGGTAAACTAAAAATGTTCAAAACAATACTGTTGCTTTTCATTGGTTTTTTGCCGTCTCTATGGTCCTTGTGGGTACTTGGCAAAAACCAGCAACGGACAAGCGCACGGAGGAGACAAGTAACTCTTAACTATTCCCAGATAGAATCATATATAAGACCAGTTCCAGACGATTGCGCCGAACATATCGACGAAGGCGATCGCTATTATTTAGAAGGTGTAGGCTATTTAATAGGTGATATTAGTTGTAAATTTAATGCTCGATCTGGTTACGTCCGTTGTGCTGTCAACCCTAGTGGACCTTGTCAAAACTGCCGTCACTATGAACCTAGAGAGTTAACCAGTAGCAAGCAAATTTAACTATACAACAATATAATATAAAATTATTGCATTCTCAATATGAAAAAAAGAATCATTTTACAGGGATATTTTTCATGACAATCTACTTTTATCATACTCGTGAACAATATGGTTGTTTTTCTAACTTTTCACCACATGGATTTGCATTAGATAATTTATATTGGTTTACAAGTGAACATTACTTTCAAGCACAAAAGTTTATTGGTACAACACATTTAGAAAAAATTCGTCTTGTTAAAACACCCAAAGAAGCTGCAAAAATGGGTAGGCAAAGAAGTCGTCCCTTGCGTTCAGATTGGGAACAGGTGAAAGATGATATCATGCGAAAAGCGGTGTTATGTAAATTTTCCACCCATGCAGATATTAGGGAAATTTTGTTGTCCACAGGTAATGAGGAAATAGTAGAAAACTCACCGATAGATTATTATTGGGGTTGTGGATCTGATGGTAGTGGTAAAAATATGCTGGGCAAAATTTTAATGGAAGTCAGGGAAATCATCCGACTGAACTAAAACTTAACTAAATACTCAGACTAGAAATATTGCTGAATTTCAATTAAAATTTTCGTAAAATCTTATTATCATCAATTTTTATCCTAGTTAATGGCTAAAATAGGTATTGTAGAGGTTTTATTTGGGATTCATAAAAATTCAAGTCACTATCTGTGGATTAGGAGTTAAATTACTATGGCATTCCTAAATATTATATGAATTATGAATTATGTGAGAAAATCTATTACTTGTTGTCCGTTACCTGCATCGAAAAATAAGTATGGCTAGACCATGCAAAATACTACAAATGAAACACAAATGAAAGAGGATTGCGATATGACTACATTACAAAAAACAAAGAAATATTACAAATGGTCTTGGGATGTATCACTTGGGGGTGAATATGATTCTTGGGGTCGTAGTACGTACTTTATGGAAATTGATAGTGATTTATATGCCCGTAGACAAATAGAAGTTTATGAAAATGGTAATGTATTATTCTATGATAAAAGCCATTCATCCGATGATTATGGAATGCTATGCGATAAAAAATTAGATGATAAGGATATTGAGGAATTTGAAATTTCCGAGGCAGAATTTGAACAAATATGGCAAAGTAAAACCCCTATTAATAAATAGGAGTTAGAAGTTAGGAGTTAAGGGAATTACCTGTATTAAAAATCTGAAAAATTCATCAAAATGTAGATGATAACTGACCTAAATTGACTGTTATCGAGGAATTAAGGAAAGTCCATAGACGCAAATCAGTAAAATCGGGAATGTCCATGAATGTCCCCATATTTTGTAAGACTTGGGGATCATGGGTAGAAGCGATACCAATAGTGGGGATATTAGCAGCAACAGCAGCACGAATACCAGAAGGAGAATCTTCTAAAGCAATAGCTTGTTCTGCTGTAATTCCTAACTTATTGAGAGCAACTTTGTAGGGTTCAGGATCGGGTTTACCTGCTAGACAATCATCTGCTAAAACAATAGTATGGAAAACTTCTTTAATTCCCAGAACTTCCAACATAAATTCCGCATTTAACTGGGGAGCATTGGTTACTAATGCGCGTTTGATTTGATGTGTTTTGGTCCATTCTATAAGTTCAGCAAAACCAGCTAGGGGTTGCAGGTGGGAAGCACTGTGACGGAAAAGAGCTTCTTTTTCATCTGCAAATTTTTCACCTGCTGCTGATGATAAATGTGGTAAAATATCCTTGACAATTTCTGGGTTAATTCTGCCACTAATGCGGGATTTGTAGAAAGTTTCATCAATTTCGATGCTGTGATTTAACAGCATTTCTCTCCAAGCTTGGTAATGTATAGGATCAGTATTGACAATAGTTCCATCTAGATCAAAGAGAATTGCTGTCAGCATGATTTTTTTGCTAAAATGTAAACAACTATTAAGTTAATTTACTTAGTTTAGCGTAAATGAGTCCATAAAATCCCCACATTCTTTTTTTATCTTGTCAATAAATTATGAATACTGCTACAACATCTTTTCATGTCGATGATCTCCTGGTGCAGATTTATAAATCGGAAACAGAAATGGCGCAGGATGTTGCTGAAATTGTACAGAAGTATCTATATAAACTGCTGCAAGAACAGGAGACAATTGCTTTATTATTAGCTACAGGAAATTCTCAACTTAAATTTTTGGATGCTTTAATTACTTTAGGTGGGATAGATTGGTCAAAGATAACTTTATTTCACCTTGATGAATATTTAGGAATTAATGCTGATCATCCTGCAAGTTTCCGGTATTATTTGCGGGAGCGTGTAGAAAAACGGGTATTTCCAAAGCAATTTTACTATATAGAAGGGGATGCTTTAGAACCTGTTGGGGAGTGCGATCGCTATACCAAATTATTAAAAGCTCAACCCATTGATTTGTGTCTTCTTGGTGTGGGAGAAAATGGACATTTAGCTTTTAATGATCCCGCAGTTGCTAATTTTGAAGATGCTGCTAGTGTCAAATTAGTAAAACTAGATCAAGTTAACCGTCAGCAACAAGTGAAAACCGGATATTTTCCCAACTTAGAAAGCGTTCCCCAGTATGCTTTTACTGTAACCATACCTATGATTTGTGCAGCTAAAAAAATTATTTGTTTAGCACCAGAAACACGCAAAGCCAAAATAGTTAAAGAGATATTACATGAGTCAATTAACACAAATTGCCCAGCTTCTATTTTGCGAACACAACCACAAGCCGTATTATGTTTAGATGTAAATTCTGCTAGTTTACTATCTTCTTAAACTGCTGAATTTTGTCTTTTGTTGCAGATATTGTTGATGTAATTTCCAACTAGAGAAGCAACTTTCTAAATATGGACAATCTTCACATTTCATTTCTTTTCCAGGATTTTGACATCCACAGGGAAGATTTACAAAACATTCATCAGGATGTTTAGGAAGCCATGACTTTCTAAATATAAAATATAAAGTTGCTTCTTGTAAGCAAATAAGTAAATCTTGCACCATAATACAATTAATTGTGAATCTAAAATGTGAATTGTCTAATGTGAATTTCAAATGTAAATTGACAATTTAAAAGATAAGTAGGTCAGTGGATAGATACCCGAATTCTCCAATAATTCGGGTATCTGACCATTTCCTATACTTTACATAAATTACTTTACATAAATGGTAAAATTATTACCTCATTCTCAAAGTAGAGATTTTATCCACCAAAAGACATAATTTAAACCTGAAAATTTCCTCATTCTTGTAGAGACATTATCGTTGAAATTCTTTACTCATTGAAAGAGTTATGAAACTTGTTTAATTAACTTACCATCTTCCATGTGAATGATTCGATCAGCAATATCTAAAATGCGGTTATCATGTGTCACCATTAAAATCGCACAATGTTGTTCCCGTGCTAATTCTTGCATCAAATTAACAACATCTCGACCTGTTTTACTATCTAAAGCTGCGGTAGGTTCATCAGCTAAAACTAATTTAGGATGACTAACTAAAGCACGAGCAATAGCAACTCTTTGTTTTTGTCCACCAGATAAATCAGATGGATAATAATTAATGCGATCGCCTAATTTTACAGCATGAAGCATGGCTTCTGATTGCATTCTACCTTCCCATTCAGAAATGTTTGGTTGTAACTCTAAAGACATTTGCACATTTTGTCTAGCTGTTAAAAAATCAAGTAAATTATGAGCTTGAAAAATATAACCTATTTGGCGACGGACTTGCACTAATTTATTATTTCCTGCTCCACATAATTCTTCTCCAATAAATTTTAAACTTCCCTTTTGTACAGAACGCAAACCGCCAATCAAAGTTAATAAAGTAGTCTTTCCTGAACCAGAAGGACCAGTCATAATGACAATTTCACCAGATTTAATTGATAAATTAATGTCAAATAATATCTGATTTTTTAATTTGCTTGTACCAAAGTATTGATTGAGGTTACTAATTTCTAAAATTGCGTTTGATTCCATAAAATCCATAATATTATATGGGTTGATCAAAGTAACTATTCAGAATCCAGACTAGCGAAAAATAACATATTTTCCAGTCTAACTAGATAATTATCATAAGCTCTGAAAGCTTTCTTTCTATTCCTGGTTTCACCAGCAATCTGACTCCTGACTCCTGAAATATTAATTAGAAAATTTCTGCTGGATCTAATTTGCGTAATTTATTGGTAGAGAAAAATCCTGAAGTTAAACACATGACAATAGCAGAAATTAACACTATTAATGCTTTGTTCATATCCATAGTAATGGGTAACTGAGTTGCGTTTTTGGCAATATCATAAAGTCCCAAGGATATAGCAAAACCGGGAATATAACCCAAAGCTGCTAAAATTAAAGCCTGTTGAAAAACCACCCGTAAGAGATATTTATTTTTAAAACCCATTGCTTTAAGAGTAGCAAATTCAACGAAATGGGTAGATATATTACTATAAAGAATTTGATAAACAACAATTACCCCAACCACAAAACCCATGATCACCATCAAGTTAAATACAAATCCAATCGGTGTTCTTAAAGTCCAATAACTTTTTTCAAATTCAATAAATTCTTTACGAGTCATAACGATAACATCTTTGGGTAACTTAGCTGATAAATTTGTCAAAACTTTTTTGGAATCAGCACCAGGTTGGAGGTGAATTAAACCTATGTCTATGTCATCCACATCTCGCCCAGCAAATATTCGCATAAAAGTAGAAGAACCAACAATTAAATTACCATCAACTCCAAAGGAAGGACCGAGACTAAATAAACCACTAACTTTAACTCTGTAACCTACTAAACCTGTATAACTAAATATTTCCATAGTCACAGGTTTATTTTGCTGATAATATTCAGCAATTGGTCCAAATTCTGGACGTGAAGCACGGTCAAAAAATACTTGATCAGGTATTTGCAGTGACTGAAAATCATCTTGCAGTTCTGGTAATTTAAAGATTGATTTTACTGGATCAAATCCTAATACATAGATAGGATACTTACGCCCATTAATGGGATTTTTGAACTTAGCAAACTGTACATATAAAGGATCAACTGCTGACACATCTGCAAAACCTAAAGTTTGATATAAACGACTGCGAGGAAAACTTTGATTAGAAGTTAAAGACCTATATTGGGCGCTAATTAAAAATAAGTCTCCTTGCAGATTTTTATGCAATTGTGTAGCACTAGCATACAAAGCGTCTTGAAAACCGATTTGCATAAACATCAAAACAGCAACAAAAGCAATTCCAGCTAAAGCTACAAAAAAGCGAACTCTTTGTTTAGCTAATTGTAGCCAAGCTAGAGGTATATTCAAAATCATATTTAAAACCTCTAAAATTATACATTAGAATGATTAAATGTCAGCAGTCAGCTTTTTAATTGTTAAAGATTCTGACTCCTTTACGGGCGTTCGCGAAGCGTGCTGGAAGCATCAGCATTCGGGCGAACAATTATCAATTTTTATCACAGGTTATTTTCCTGTAAGGGCGAAGCATTCGGGCGAACAATTATCAATTTTTATCACAGGTTATTTTCCTGTAAGGGCGAAGCATTCGGGCGAACAATTATCAATTTTTATCACAGGTTATTTTCCGAATGCTTCGCCCCTACGACTCCTGAATTATTAGCTTATATTTTGATCATTACCTCAACCTGTAAGTTAGTTAAAGCTGCGACTTTTTGGTTGTCTTTTGGGTCATTAATACGAATTTTGACATCAACTATTTTGTTGTCTGTATCAGCACCGGGATTATTATTAAAGATATTTTGTTTACCAACTTGCAAACCAATGTCTGTAACTGTGCCTTGAATTTTTCCTGTAAAAGCATCAGCAGTAATTTCCACAGACTGACCTAAACGCACTTTTTTAATATCAGTTTCGTAGACTTCTGCGACTACATACATTTGTTGAGTATTACCTAATTCAGCAATGCCATTACTACCAATTATTTCTCCTGGCCAAGCATTAATTTTTAACACTTGTCCATCTATTGGTGAACGGATAGAACTTAAATCTAGTTCTGCTTGAGCTTGTTTAACAGATGCTTTGGCAATTTCAACATCTGCTTTCGCTGCTTGCACATCGGTAGGACGAACTTCGGCAATACTATCAAGTCTAGCTTGGGATTCATTTAACTGTTTTTGCAACGTTTCTACAGTTCGATTTAAGGCAGCTTTGGCTTCATTTAATTGTTGTTGTACAGTATCCTTGCGTAAGCGTTTAGTATCAGCATCTGAAGCAGAAATAGCACCATCTTGATATAATTTCTGATATCTTTGATTTTCTGTTTCTGCATTATTTAATTCAGCTTCTAAACGAGCAATTGTTGCTTTTTGTGCAGAAGTTTCACCCCTTAACTCAGCTTCTAAACGAGCAATTGTTGCTTTTTGGGCATAAATATCACCTTTTTTTGCTCCAGCTTCTACTTTTTTCAGATTAGCTTCAGCAACTTGTACTTGTCGTTTAGCTTTTTCTAAAGCTGCTAGATTAGGAGCGTAACTATCAAGAATTGCTAATACTTTTCCTTCACGAACTTCATCACCTTTTTTTACCAAAAGTTTAGCTACTCTTACACCCCCCAATTGTGTACCTGGAGCAGACAAACGAATAATTTCTCCTTGAGGTTCTAAACGTCCTAAAGCAGCAACAGCAGTCACTATTGGACTAGGACTGCTGATAGGAACTGGTTCGTTTGATTTAGATTTGGAATTAAAACGTGAAAGACTGTAAAAATATACTACGCCAGTAGCTACAACTGTAGTCATTGCCAAAGTTATTGACAACCAATTTACAGGGTTTGCGAATGACTGCTTTTCTTTGTGTACCATAATTATGCCTTTAATTATGCCCTTAATTATGTTTTTGAATTGGCAATTAGCACGTTGTTTTTCCCCTCATGGGGTTAATAGAAGCTGCTATCTCGATCAATAAAATCAATCAAAGAGATAGCGCAGTACACTTGATAGCATTCCCTGATAATGTTGGTGCAACTTAACCTCAGCATTCAGTTGTCAGCAGTCAGCTTTGTAACGGTTACGCTAATAATTACTTTTTGATAATCAACCAATTGATCAAACATTCTGACTCCTGACTCCTGACTCCTAAATCCTGAATTCTTATGTTTTTTGTGGTTATTAATATTTGATAAATTGGGTAAAGATAGAGCTAGGAAGATGGATATATATCCATCAATTCCTTAGCTGTATCGGCTGTGAGCAGAGCTATTTAGTATTTTCTGCACCTGTAAAGTGCATGGTTATTTGTTGAGCATCACTTCTGTTTTCTTTTTCATAATCGCCAAGTATTCACTGCGAGTTCCATCCACACGATAATGATCACAAATTTGGCACAATTTAAGGATATCCAAGCGGCTGAATACTTTTTGATGTTCAATTCCGTTGTCGTTGCGCCACCGCCAAAAAGTTGTTCTATCAATTCGGCGATCGCTCTCTGGCCATCTACGTCGTGATAGAAATTCTACCAATTCATCTTCATAAAAAGAGTAGCCTTTTGGTAATTTCAGCAGTTCTTCTCTCAACTCATTTAGCGGTATGAGTGGATCTAATTCAGATAGTCTCATGCCAGCAAGCCCTTATAGTTTCTTGTAATTACCATTTTGCAGAAATCTACACACAATCTACACACAATCTACACACAATCTGGTTAAATCGCATGAATTTTTACTGCAATACTGGGCGGTTAAGAGTAGATAGATTGATGAATTAATAAAGTGAATTTATATATTCACTCCACCTAAATTCTGGATCTACCCACTACGTTAAACGAACAGCATGGATTTACATTTACATCATTCAATCACACACAATAAACTGATTAATGATCAATTTCAAGTCCTATGCAACAAATTTATTCAAGAAAATTTGCACGTAGCTTGACAGATTGAAAATTCATCAATATAGTTGATTTGCATTTGATACTTAAATACCTAATTTAAACGCTTTTCTAGTCAAAAAAATGATTAGTCTCATACTTTAGATATAGCCGTTAGTTATTAAAATTACAGATGTTTTTCTCTTCTGATAAAATATAGCTTCATCAATTATTAAAGACGTTGGTAATTTAAATATTATTTAAAACTTATTTAAATAAGATAAAAAATCTGCTCTGGGATAGATGCAAAATTCACAAACTTGTAAAAATACTTCCATCAGTGAATAACTGGTTGAATAAATATCCTTGTTGTTACCTGATATTTTTTTGTTCTTTCTATTCCCTATTCCCTACCTTCAAAGATATGCAATTTATATGCAACTTTTGTAATCAAATAAAAATCATCAGCTAAATTTGATAGTAATTGGATAAGCAAAAAGCTCACGAATTAATATATTTCAAGCTCAAGCAAACTTAGGTTTCATCCAACTTGATTAAGTTGCATCTAAGTTGCATATAAGTTGTAAAAGATTTGTCACCAGTCTAATATCAAGATAAGTTAGCGGCAATTTAAAGTTACAGGGAAGAGGATTAAGTTTTTTCTATGAAACTATCCTTGCTTGAGCCGCCGAGCAAAGCATTTTACCAAATTTAAATAACAACTTTCTCAAAAAAATTCAATCGCACAAGAAACAAAGATATTGTCATGGCTGCTGCCAAATTTGAAGCTGCATTAGCACAATTGCAAGATGAAGTTAGTAATTGTGAAAAGGCTTTGCTCAAGCTTATTGAGGTGAAAAAAAATATGCGCGATCACAAAAACGATCACACCAATTTAGACAGTAAAATTAATAGCCAATTGCAACAAACTAACATCGCAATTATTGGCATGGCTTCGATATTTCCCCAATCAAAAAATTTACAGGAATATTGGGAGAAAATTATTCAAAAAGCCGATTGTATTACTGATGTTCCTCCTTCTCGGTGGAATATAGATGATTACTATGATCCTGATCCCAGAACACCAGACAAAACTTACTGTAAACGGGGTGGATTTATCCCAGATATTGATTTTAATCCGATGGAATTTG
Organism: Sphaerospermopsis sp. LEGE 00249; assembly: GCF_014299995.1. NCBI lineage: Bacteria > Bacillati > Cyanobacteriota > Cyanophyceae > Nostocales > Aphanizomenonaceae > Sphaerospermopsis > Sphaerospermopsis sp. LEGE 00249. Next base: position 34,391 of record NZ_JACJUZ010000013.1, read on the forward strand.
GTTTACCACCAAATATTTTAGAGGTGACAGATATTTCTCAATTATTAGGTTTGGTAGTTGCGAAAGCAGCAATAGAAGATGCAGGTTATAGTGAATCTAGAGAATTTAACCGCGATCGCACTGGGGTAATATTAGGTGTAGCAATTGGTAGACAATTAGCAGTACCTTTAGGTTCAAGATTGCAATATCCAGTGTGGGAAAAAGTTTTGAAAAACAGCGGTTTATCGGATGAAGATACCCAAAAAGTAATTGAGAAAATTAAAAGTGCTTATGTACAATGGGAAGAAAACGCCTTCCCCGGAATGTTAGCTAATGTGATTTCTGGACGTATCGCCAACCGACTAGATTTAGGCGGTATGAATTGTGTAGTTGATGCTGCTTGCGCCAGTTCTTTAGGTGCATTAAAAATGGCAATTAGCGAATTAGTTGAAAATCGCGCCGACATGATGATAACCGGCGGAGTTGATACTGATAATTCGATTTTTGCCTATCTGTGTTTTAGTAAAACTCCTGCGGTTTCTCCGGGAGAAAAAGTTAAACCATTTGATGCAGAATCTGATGGCATGATGTTAGGTGAAGGCGTGGGAATGGTGGTACTCAAACGCCTGGATGATGCAGTGAGAGATGGCGATCGCATCTATGCAGTCATTAAAGGTATCGGCAGTTCCAGCGATGGCAAATATAAAAGCATTTACGCCCCCCATTCCCAAGGACAAGTAAAAGCCCTCCGTCGTGCTTATGAAAATGCCGGTGTTTCACCAGAAACTGTGGGTTTAATTGAAGCACATGGCACAGGAACAATGGTAGGAGATCCCACAGAATTTAGATCCATAACTGAAGTTTTTAGTGACAACAATCCCAAAAAACAATATATTGCTTTGGGAACAGTTAAATCCCAAATTGGACACACCAAAGCCGCCGCTGGTGCAGCAAGTTTAATTAAAACGGCGTTAGCATTACATCATAAAGTATTACCACCAACAATTAACGTTACTCAACCACATCCAAAACTGAATATCGAAAATTCACCATTTTATTTAAACACAGAAACTAGACCTTGGATTAGTAACCAACCCAGACGCGCTGGAGTAAGTGCATTTGGTTTTGGAGGCACAAATTATCATGTTGTTTTAGAGGAATACACCAATGAACATGAACACTCGTATCGTTTACACAATTCTGCAAAATCCATCCTCTTATTTGCACCCACAACCGCAGAATTATTATCTCGCTGTGAGAATATCCAACGACAACTAGAATCAGAAAATAAAGAACAACATTATCAACAACTAATTACAGAATCTGAACAATTAGAAATTCCCATCAATTATCCCAGAGTGGGATTTGTAGCAGCATCTTTGACACAAGCAACAGAATTTTTACCAGTCATTATTGACTTACTAAAAAATAAACCGCAATCTGAATCTTGGGAACATCCCAAAGGAATTTATTACCGAAAAAAAGGAATAGAAACTACAGGAAAAATAGTGGCTTTGTTCTCTGGGCAAGGTTCGCAATATTTGGAAATGGGACGGGAATTAGTCATTAACTTTCCTAACTTACGTCAAACCTATAATCAGATAGATAATTTGTTTTGTAAAGATGGGTTAAACTCTTTATCCGAAGTTGTATTTCCGCCGCCAGTTTTTGAACCAGAACATAAACAAAAGCAACTAGAAACACTGCAAAAAACCGAATATGCACAACCGGCAATTGGCGCTTTTAGTACAGGTTTGTACAAGATATTACAACAAGCAGGTTTGAAAGCAAATTTTGTTGCTGGTCATAGTTTTGGAGAATTAACAGCTTTGTGGGCGGGGGGTGTTTTAAGTGAAGAAGATTATTTTTTCTTGGTCAAAGCTAGAGGACAAGCAATGGCCACACCCACAGAAATTGATGCCGGGGGAATGTTGGCAGTTAAAGGTAATGTCAGTCAGGTAACGGAATTAATTAAAGACTTTCCTCAGGTTGCTATTGCTAATTGTAATTCTCCAAATCAAGTAGTATTAGCTGGGAAGAAAGCAGAAATTACCAAAGTACAAAATGTTCTGCAAGAAAAAGGATTTTCGACATTTTTATTAGGAGTTTCCGCTGCTTTTCATACACCATTAGTAGCCCATGCCCAGAAACCTTTTGCCCAAGCAATTGAAAAGGTAACTTTTAATCAAGCGCAGATTCCCGTTTATACTAATGTCACAGGGGAATTGTACCCCAATCAACTCGCAGCAATGCAAAAAATTCTCAAACAACATTTGTTAAATCAGGTGTTATTTCAACAAGAAATTGAGAATATATATGCGGCTGGTGGTTATTGCTTTATTGAGTTTGGACCTAAAAATGTTCTCACCAACTTAGTAAAAGAAATTTTAGGTGAAAAACCCCATATAGCTATAGCTTTAAATGGGAACTATCGTAAAAATAGCGATTTGGTATTAAGAGAAGCAGTCATACAATTGCGGGTTGCTGGTATACCTTTGCAAAATCTAGATCCATATCAGATTGAAACTGAAATACCCGAAGTTAATAAAAAGGATCAAAAGAAAATTTTGAATGTGCGTTTGAATAGTACAAATATTACCGACAAAGCACAAAAAGCATTTGCTAAAGCCTTAGAAAATGGTCATGTTATCAAAGCGGAAACAGCAAAAGTTAATGAACATCACCCACAACCACAACCAGTTGCGGATATCAAAATTACCGTCCCAAAAAATCAGGAATTGTTAGTAGAAAAAAGCAGTAATGGTAAGACTGTGAATAAGGATAGTAACGGCCAATTAAAAAAAATAGAACAACCTGAAAAAATAGAACAATCTGAAAAAGTTGAAATTCAACTTTCTAATTATGACAGAGTAATTGACAGATTAGAACAATCATTAGCAGAATTTACTCGCCAACAAGGTGAAATTACACACGCACATGAACAATCTTTGCAAAATCAAACAGAGTACACAAAGACATTTTATGAATTAATGCAACAACAATATTCGTTGTTAGCAAATGACGCAAGAAATGAACATCAAGCGCAAACACAACAACTAGCAATTTCTAGTTGCGAACGTAGCATAATGCGATTGCATGATCATCAAGCTGAAACTATCCGCATTCATGAAAAATATCTCAACTATCAACAAGACTACGCCAATAATTACTTTCAATTACTGCAACAACATTATGATTTTTGGCAGATTACTGATGATATAAATCAAAACCAATGTCCTTCTCAACCTCTTCCTCACCATTTCCTAAAAGCACAAGAAAACGGAAAAAGCTTAATTAAAGAAAATGATTTGAATATTTCCCCTCACCTTGTAGGAGAGGGGTTAGGGGAGAGGTTTATTTCCCCTCCCCAACCAGAGGAGAAGTTAGAAGAGAAATCAAATACTATTAACGTCGTTCCCACAACTCCAATTAATATAGATACCTCCACCCTCAGTCAAACTCTACTCAATATCGTCAGTGATAAAACAGGTTATCCTGTAGAAATGTTGGATCTATCAATGGATATTGAGGCAGATTTAGGAATTGATTCTATCAAAAGGGTAGAAATTTTAGGAGGACTTTTAGAACTTTATCCCGACTTACCCAAACCGAATCCAGAAGAATTAGGACAACTGCGGACATTGGGGCAAATTGCCGAGTATATAAAAACTCTAGTTCCAGAGTTGCTAAATCAAAAATCAGAACACAAAGTAGAGAGTTCAGAAACAAAAGAACCCCAAAAATTACCCGCACCAATGTTTGTAGAAGTTCCTCATGAAACTGTTGAACATGAACCGCAATTTTTAGCATCTTCTAACCATCTTAGTAATACACAAACTGATGCGGCAATTGTCATCTCCTCTAACGAAGATGTATTAGTTAAATCTGAAAATCAAGAAATAAAAATCCCCACAGATTTGAGTAACATTCTGCTCAAAATTGTTAGTGATAAAACAGGTTATCCTGTAGAAATGTTAGAACTATCAATGGATATTGAAGCAGATTTAGGAATTGATTCCATCAAAAGAGTAGAAATTTTAGGAGGACTTTTAGAACTTTATCCCGACTTACCCAAACCCAACCCAGAAGAATTAGGAAAATTGCGGACACTGGGAGAAATTGCCGAGTATATGCAACATCAAGCTGAGGGTTTAACCCAGTTGTTTACGCAAGAAAAACAGGATGTCAAAGAACAGGAATTTCATCACAAAATTCTTCGCAGTCCAGCAAAATTAAAACCACTACCCCAACCTGATATTTTAGATTTCACCATTCCTGAAAATCACATTGTTTTAATCACTGATGATGGTTCACCAACGACCGAAAAATTAGCTAGGATTTTAACAAGTAGAGGTTGTAAAATTGTAGTTTTAAGCTTTCCCTCTACGCAATCAGATTTACCCGTAGGAATTAATCAGGTAAGATTAAATGATTGGCAAGAAGAGAGTTTACAGCAACAGTTAACCGATATTTCTAATAAGTTTGGTCTTGTAGGTTCTTTCATTCATCTACACCCTGTATTGAGTGATAGTTCGGAAACAGAAAAAACCATTCTCTGTCATGTCTTTTTAATCGCCAAATATCTCAAAGAATCACTCAATCAAGCAGAAACAAAAGGACGTAGTTGTTTTTTAAGCATTGCGCGGTTAGATGGGGAATTTGGATTAGGAAAAACAAATAATTTTAGTCCTATTAGTGCGGGACTATTTGGACTGACTAAAAGTTTAAATCAAGAATGGGAAACAGTATTTTGTCGTTCCCTGGATTTAAGTCCTGATTTAGATGCAGAAACATCAGTAAAATACATCCTTGCGGAATTGCAAGATCCGAATTTATTAGTTACAGAAGTAGGATATACCAACAAAGGTAGATGCACTTTAGTTGCAGAACCCACCCCATTAACCATTACCAATCACCAATTACCCATTACCAAAGACCAAGTATTTCTAGTTAGTGGTGGTGCAAAAGGAATCACTGCCCAATGTGTGATCAAATTAGCCCAAGAATATCAATGTAAATTCATTCTTTTAGGTCGTTCCAGTACAGAACCAGAACCAGTTTGGGCTGAGGGTTATGAAAATGAAGCTGAATTAAAACAGCGAATTATGGAGGATTTTCTGGACAAAGGAGAAAAACCAACCCCCATCATGGTGCAAAGAAAATATCAATTAATTTACTCTCAAAGAGAAATTAAAAATACATTAAAAGCCATTGAAAAAGCAGGAGGAAAAGCTGAATATTTGAGTGTAGATATCACCGATAGAAATTTATTAACAGAAAAACTTGCACCTGTAATTGAAAGGTTAGGGGCGATAACTGGAATTATACACGGTGCTGGTAACTTAGCTGATAAACGGATTGAGAAAAAAACAATTCAGGATTTTGAAACAGTTTATACTGCCAAAGTTCAAGGTTTAGAAAATCTCCTGCAATGTGTACCACCAAGTCAACTACAATATTTAGTATTGTTTTCTTCAGTGGTTGGTTTTTATGGAAATGTGGGACAAGCAGATTATGCACTTGCTAACGAAATCCTCAACAAATCAGCCCATATTATCAAACAGAATTACCCCCATTGTCATGTAGTTGCTATTAACTGGGGTCCCTGGGAGAGTGGCATGGTATCACCAGAATTAAAGACAGCATTTGCAGAAAGAGGAATTGAAACTATACCTCTAGAAATCGGCACACAAATGTTAGTTAATGAACTGGTAAACACCAATTCAAATACAACACAAGTAGTAATTGGTAGTCCCTTAGTTTATATTCCTACCACCTTACCCAGTGACTTAAAAACCTATCACATTAAACGTCAATTAACATTGGCATCCAATCCATTTTTACACGATCATGTTATAGCAGGTCGTCCCGTGCTTCCCGCAACTTCTGGACTATTATGGATGGCTAACACTTGTGAACAACTATATCCTGGTTTTAAAGCCTTTAGTTGTTCTAACTTCAAAGTTTTAAAAGGAATTGTCTTTGATGAAAATTCAGCGAATGAATACACTCTAGAAATTCAAGAACTTGCTAAAATAGAAAACAAAGAAATACAAATAGCTGCTAAAATTAGCAGTATCACCCCCGACGGAAAAATCAGATATCATTTCAGCACCAATCTGATTTTAAAACGGGAAATTCCCACACCTCCTAACTATGAATTGGTGAACTTAAACCAAGATGAACAATTCCTATCTACCAATCCATTACTATATCAAAATGGAGGAGGTAGCCTATTTCACGGAACTATCTTTCAAGGCGTAAAATCAGTATTAAACGCTAGTCCTGGTAAACTCACCATCGAATGTAAATTACCAGAACCAACACCACAGCAACAGGGACAATTTCCAGTTCAGACATTCAACCCCTATATAGCAGATGTGCAGATTCATTCCCTTTGGATTTGGACACAACACTTTCATCAAATAGGTTGTTTACCCTCAGAAATTCTGAACTTTGAACAATTTGCACCCGTTCCCTTTGGGGAAACATTTTATGTAACTTGTGAAGTCAAATCCAAAACAGAATCAAACGTAGTTGCTGATGTTATTACCCACAATCAACAAGGGCAAATTTATAATCGCATGATTGGCGCAAAAGGTACAGTTCTAGTTAAGCAAATAGGTTAGATACCTCACGCAGAGACGCAGAGCAAAAATGTAGATTTTACCCTCTGAATCTCGACATTAGATAATAATCTTCTGCTCTTTGCGCCTCTGCGTGATCTCTTCTCTTAATTCTGAAACATGGAGAATCATCATGAAAGAATTTACACAAAATAAACTTCCAAAAATAGCAATTATCGGCATGAATTGTTTTGTTAGTAGTTCTCCAGAATTAGACGATTTTGAACGCAGTATTTACCAAGGAAAACAATATTTCACACCTATTAATTATAGTCAAAACGATAGTCAAACATCATCCTTACCAATTCCCTTAGCAGAAATTGAAAAATTATCACCACAACAACAATTAATGTTAAAAGTGGCTGATAATACTCTCAAAAATACCAAACTGCGACCAGATACAAAAATTGCAGTGATCATGGTGAGTAAATCCCAAACTCAGCACCAAGATAAATTAGCCAGTTATATTTCCCGGCTTTGGGATGCAACAAGTCCAGCTTTTGCTGAAGAAAATTCTGTTTTTTTAGCCTTAAATTTAGCGCAAAAGCTATTAACAAATAAGCAAGTGGATGCTGTTTTGGTCGCAGCAATGGACTTTGCTAAACAGGAAAATCACCGCATAGATATACAGACCCTCAGTTATGACCGAAACGCTCATGAAACTTTAACAGGAGAAGGTGCAGCAGCAGTAGTATTGCAACTTCATGATGTAGCCAGAGAAGAGAATAATTGCATATATGCAGTAATTGATGCTTTAAGTGTATTGCAAAATTCTCCATATCAACCAGAAACTGTCACCCAAGCTTGTCAAACAGCTTTTTCTTTGGCAGAAATTGAAGCCAAAGATATTGGTTATCTGGAAGTTTATGCTAGTGGAATTCCCCAACAAGATGATGCAGAAATTCAAGGTTTAATCACAGCTTATAGAACAGGAAAAACCAATTTACATTGTGCTTTAGGTAGCGTTAAGGCTAACATTGGTGACACTCACACTGCATCAGGAATTATCAGCTTAATTAAAACAGCACTTTGTTTATATCATCGCTACATTCCCGCAGTTCCTCAATGGACTGGAGTCAAAAAACCAGATATTTGGCGTGGTAGTCCCTTTTATGTTGCCACAGAATCTAAACCTTGGTTTTTAGAATCAGGTGTGAATAGAAGAATAGCTGCTATTAATAGCATGGAAGCTGATGGCAGTTATGTACATTTAATTTTGTCAGAAGATACCAGTCAAATAGAACGCAGCAGTAAATATTTAGAACAAATGCCTTATTATTTATTTGCTATAGCTGCCAAAAATCAATCCTCACTCCTAGACGAAATTTTCACACTACAAAAAAAACTCCAAAATTATCCTACTTTATCCCAACTAGCTAACCAAACATTTAGAGAATTTCAAAAACATCAAATTCAAAACTATCAAACTCAAAACTATCAAAATGCCAATTATACCATAGCAATCTTAGCACGTAATCAAGAAGAATTAACAATAGAAATAGATCGGGCAATTCAAGGTGTTAAAATTGCTTTTGAGACTGGCAAAGATTGGCAAACTCCTCTTGGCAGTTATTTTACAGCCAAACCACAGGGAAAAAAAGGTAAAGTTGCTTTCGTTTATCCCGGCTCTTTCACATCTTATCTTGGCATAGGTCGTAACCTCTTCCGACTATTTCCGAAAATTTATGACGATCCAGTAATTAACAACGTCTATGAACGAGTTGCTAAGATTGAAAAAACAATTTATCCCCGCAGCATCAATAAACTTGCAAAAAGACAATTAGAAGTCATAGAACAACAATTAATAGATGATCCAGTAACAATGCTGGAGGCAGAAGTTGGCATTGCTGGACTCATGACAGCAATTCTCAAAAATTATTTTCAAATTCAATCTCAATGCGCTTTTGGCTACAGTCTTGGTGAAACCAGTATGATGTTAGCCCAAGGTATTTGGACTAGCTTTAAAAGTACCAGTGATTACTTGAACTCATCTCCTTTATTTAAAACCCAACTATCAGGACAAAAAAATGCAGTTCGTCAAGCTTGGGGGATACCGTTAAATAGCAATGTTCCAGAATTTTGGAGTAACTACATTCTGATATGTCCAGTTTCCGAAGTGAAGGAAGCAATCAAACATGAAAACCGTGTGTATATCCCATTAATTAACACACCGGAAGAAGTTGTAATTGCTGGAGAAACACAAGCTTGTAAACGAGTCATTGAAAACCTCAAATGTGATGCTTTCCCTACATCAATAAATCATGTAATTCATTGTCAACCAATGGAATCAGAGTACAATGAACTTGCTAAAATTAACACATTGCCGATTCAAAATATACCAGAATCTACTTTTTATTCTGCTGCAAATTACGAACCAATTACAATTGATAGTCAAACTATAGGACATAACATTGCTAAAAGTCTCTGTCAACAACTTGATTTTCCCCGTTTAATTAACCGCGTCTACAATGACAACATCAGAATATTTATTGAAGTAGGAGTTGGTAGCAATTGTACCCGCTGGATAAATTCAACCCTCAAAGAAAAAGAACACCTCGCTGTATCTATGAATAGAAGGGGAGTAGATGATCATACTTCAATTATTAGAGGATTAGCCAAACTCGTCAGCCATCAAGTTGAATTAGATTTATCACCCTTGTATTCTCTTTCTGGGGTAAATAGTCAAACTCAAATTCAATTAGAACCCAACAGTAATTTCCAAAATCCACCTTTAATTTCTCTGGAAGATTTAAAATCTATCACCCATCATCCCTCTAATCTGCACTATCAAAAATTGAGTGATAACAATGCACTCATGAATAAAGCTCACAGTTTTTTATTAAAATCACGCCAAGCATCATTACAGCAAATCAATTGTTTAATTCAACAAAAAATAGGCATTTACAAAAAGATAGTTGAACAAAGAGCAAAAATTAAATAACCTGTATTTGTGGTGTATGTGTGGGGTGGGCATCTTGCCCGCCCAAATAAGGGAATTTACTAATAGATAAAGGGATCAGGTGCAGGAAGTTTAGATAATATCAATTAATTGGATAATTGATTTTTCGGAGTTCCCAAAACCAAATTAGATGTTAAGAGGTTGACTCAAATGTACAATACAGAAAATAGATCGAATCAAGAAAATAATCTCCAGTTTTCTAACTTATTCATCAACCATCATCAAAATTGGCAAGGTAATTTTAACAATGTTTCCTTTGATGCAGAACAAATTAAATTAAAACTGAGGAATTTAGCAAAACCATGTTATATAGTTAGAAATGAAGGGATAATTGGCATCACAAACGAAGGTAATTTATCTCATGTCAATAATGGTAAAACAGCCCAGATGGAAATGTTAATGGCTGTTCCACCCTTAGCAATTCAACAACTAGGTGATACAAGTTTCCTCGATTTTTATGGTGTAAAATATGCATATATGACTGGGGCAATGGCTCAAGGAATAGCATCAGAAGAAATGGTAATTGCACTAGGTAAACAAAGAATTTTAAGTGTCTTTGGTGCAGGAGGTTTATCCCCTTCCCGTGTCGAGAGTGCTATTAACAAAATTCAGCAAGCCTTAAATCAAAAACCTTACGCTTTTAACTTACTCCATAGTCCCAGTGAACCAGCAATTGAACGTCTTAGCATTAATTTATATCTCAAACATCAAGTCAGAATTGTTGAAGCATCTGCATTTTTAGATTTAACTGACAACATTGTTTATTATCGAGCCGCAGGATTAAGTTTAAATTCAGCCAATCAAATCCAAATCAAAAATAAAGTCATCGCCAAAGTTTCTCGCCGTGAAGTTGCCACTAAATTTTTGCAACCTGCACCTACAAAAATCCTTAAACAATTAGTTGAACAAGGTTTAATTAGTGAATTACAAGCCAATCTTGCCAGCAAAATTCCTATGGCTGATGATATTACAGTAGAAGCAGATTCTGGAGGTCATACAGATAATCGTCCCCTGATATGTTTATTACCTTCCATCTTAGAATTACGAGATGAAATTCAAAATAAATACAGATATGAAAACCCCGTCAGAATTGGCGTAGCTGGCGGAATTTCCACACCAAAATCAGCCTTAGCTGCCTTTATTATGGGTGCTGCTTATGTTGTTACCGGTTCTATAAATCAATCTTGCATTGAAGCCGGAACTTCTGAATATACCAAAGAATTATTAGCTCAAGCCGAAATGGCTGATGTGATGATGGCACCCGCCGCAGATATGTTTGAAATGGGTGTAAAATTACAAGTTCTCAAACGTGGTACACTCTTTCCTCTCCGCGCTCAAAAACTATATGAATTATACAAAAATTACAATTCTATTGAAGATATTACCCTCGCAGAGAAAGAGAAATTAGAAAAGCAAATTTTGAAAAAGCCTGTGCAAGAAGTTTGGCAAGAAACAGTTAATTATTTATCCCAACGCAACCCAGATAAATTAACCAAAGCAGCAAGTAATCCTAAACTGAAAATGGCTCTAATTTTCCGTTGGTATTTAGGACTATCTTCTCGGTGGTCTAACAGTGGAGAAAAAGGTCGAGAAATTGACTATCAAATTTGGTGTGGACCGGCAATGGGTAGCTTTAATGATTGGGTGAGAGGTTCATACTTAGCTGAACCAAAAAATCGCCAAGTAGTAGAAGTTGCTGAACACATTATGACAGGAGCAACATTTTTATATCGCATCCAAAACTTAAAAATCCAAGGACTACAAATTCCAGATGAATACAGTCAATATTTTCCAGAAAAATTATGAATATGCCAGACAACAGAGAATTAAGCAGTCTGGAAGCAACAATGGAAATCCTCAATAGCCGTGCTAAAACCTGGAATTTAGTTACTATTAGTCGCATTAACGGCAACCTCCAAGAAGCAGTTATCAGACAAGCTTTAGATATTATTCAATATCGCCATCCTAGTCTAAATTCTCGCATTATCCATTCTCAAAATCGTTTTTATTTTAAACCCATAGGTACAGAAAAAATCCCTTTGCAAACAGTTATAAATTTAGATGAGGAACAATGGCAAGAAGTTGTTAATCAAGAAATGAATCAGGTAATTGATAGTAGCAAATGTCTAATGAGAGTTGTCATAGTTACTATCAAGGATGAGCCAAAAATTAATTATCTAATTTCCACCTTGCACCATGCAATTTCTGATGGTTTATCCAGTATTCAACTGCATTCAGAAATTTTCACTTATTACCAAAAACTTACATCTGGTGATACCATTCAAGAAGTTACTACCTTAGAACAACTACCACCCATTGAAAAACTACTACCCAAATATACACAAGGTTGGAGAGGGAATACAAGCAGATTTTTATTATTGTTAAAAATTGGATGGCAAAAGTTTTGGAAACAACCAAAAACATTAAATTTTGAAAAGTATGTACCTATTTATCAACGGAATTGTGCAATTATCCATAAACAAATTTTTGCAGATGCAACTGAAAACTTTATTGCTCAATGTAAGCTAGAAAATACCACAGTCAACAGTGCTTTATGTGCCTTACTAATGTTGACAGTAGCTAGAAAAATTATCAAACCAAATCAAAAAAGTGTCTGCATGAATTGTCTATCTTATCTTGATTTACGCAGACGTTTGCAACCTGCAATTAATAAGGAAAACTTAGCTGTTTTAGCTACATCTCTGATGGGGTTTCACACCATAAACAAAAATACATCTTTTTGGGAATTAGCAAGGGAAGTAAAACAAAATTTAGAATCGGGAATTAAGCACGGTGATATTTTTAATATGGTATTACTGGCTAAGTATCTAACCAAGTTTTGTTTTATCTTTCCTCAACAAGTAGCAGCTACAGTTTCAGTATCTAATATTGGCAAGGTAAACATTCCCAAATCCTATGGTGAATTAGAACTAGAAGAGATCAGTTTTGCAGGTTCTCATTCTTTATATGCAGGTATGTTTGTGATTCATGTGGCAACTTTTCAAGGCAAAATGCTGTTAAACTTTGTTTTTTCTCAACCTTCAATTAGTCGGGAGACAATGGAAGATATGGTAAATCAAGTTGTCTGTTACATCCTTAATTTATCATCCAATACTGCAAAAATTAGAGGTGCATAAATAAATGAGCGAAAATCTTTATCAACACTCTGTAAAAACAGCCTTTAATACCGCAGATATTCAAGCTTGGCTAATAGATAATATTTCCCACATATTGGGACTTAACCCAGAGGAAATTGATATTAGAGAACCGTTAGATAGCTACGGTTTAGATTCATCTCAAGCCATAATACTTGCGAGTAAAGCTGAGAAATTTCTGGGATTTAAATTATCTCTAATCCATTTGTGGTATTATCCCACCATTGAAGAATTGGCACAGAGATTAGCTGAAGAATTAGAAAATTCAGACTCAGAAATTTTGCAGATTTAAACAATACATAAACATTTTTGTAAGAATTTAGCTTGTAATTTCCAGCATTTTTCGCAAATTAACACGACACAAATAAAGACACGAATAAATTGGCAATTCTTTGGTGTTAGCTGATTGCTGATGGCTAATAGCTGAATACTTACAAATTTTCAAGTTTTCCTCCTCTAAGACTGACACTTCGCACGAATGGAGGAAACATCATTCAGCGAAGTGTCTTCTTTTCCTTATGCTTTTTAGTTCGTTAAAACCTGGGAGATTTAGTCATGAACGCATCCGAAATTTTAGCGAAACTCACTCAACAAGGCGTGGAATTTTGGGTTGAAAATAGCAAATTAAATATTCGTTCTCCTAAAGGAGTAATTACACCAGAAATACAAGCGGAAATAGCCACATATAAAGGAGATATTTTGGCATTATTACAAGAAATGAATATCGCTACAAAATCAGCTTCTGAACCTCTGATTCAAGGAATTAGTTTACAAACTATTGGCAGGTTAATAAGTGGTTTTACGGGTGAATCACCTATAGGATATCAGCCACCAATTATTAATCCACAAATGATGGCTCAAAATCTCAGTGTGACATTTAGACCTTTACCTCATGGTTATCATAATCAAACAATTATTAAATTCCGCCAAGAATTAGCAATTAAATTAAAAAACTTGGGTGTTACTGTTATCCCTTGGCAAGAAGCAACCACGGAAATTTTCTATGATATTAAAATTCCTTTAGTTAATTGGAATTATTCTTTAAAAATCAAGGGTGTACGAGCAGAAATTGATGCAGTCATAGATGTAGAACGACCTAACTCATGGTTGAGAAAATTAGGAATATTTATAGCCGAAAATTTTTATAGTTTATCTTATCCCTGGCTAGTAAATCAGCAAAGACTGTCTGTTGTTCAAATCGCTAAATTAAGTAGTTGGGCGGAAGATCATGCAGCTAAATATGTGGAAGATCCCACAAATACTCAAGTGATCATTATTGGTGAACTAGATGAGGAGTTTGTAAATCCTTTAACCAAGTATCAAGACAAAATTAGCATTGGCATCAATACACTCATTAAAACATTTTCCGAAATTGTCATTGGCGTATCTAATGATAAAATTTCCATTCTCAATATGAATCTATCAGATTCTATTTTCGAGAGAACAGAAATAGATAATTTTATTTCCAAATCTCTGATTCCTAAAGTTTTTGTTCCCATCGCTCCCCTGTTAATGAATAGATTTGAAATCGGAGAATATAATCCTTATATATCTAGCTATGCTCATAAATTGGTGAAACTAGGTCAAGAACTAGCATCAACTGGTTTATTTCCACCAGGTTTTAAATTAGCGGAAGTTATTAAAAGAAAGTCCCACAGAGATATTGTTAATGTCATCGTCAATGGTAGAACGGGAGTTTCTTATGGTTTTGTCGCTTATGCAGAACCACCTTATTATGTAGGAAAACCAGAAATAACTGCTGCTGAATGGGAAAACCTATTACCTGTTGGTGGATTTAGTAGTAATGAAATTCGTACAAATGAGGCAGGTAGACGTTATATTAAAATCCTCATTGCTGGAGAATATGTATTTAAACAAATCCCCGATATTTGGTTACTTAGTTCTCGTTCCGGTGCTAATAAAACAGACTTAAATCTTGAAAAAGATATCCTTCGCATCGGGTTAAAAAATAATTTACATCTGCAATTACCACTAGGCAATCAGTCAAATACACTAGATATCAAACCTTCCTATGATATCTATGTCATGCTGGCAATTACTCTAGGTGCGGCTTTATATACACCAGAATTAATTGCAAATGGTGCGCCAATTGTTCACTTTCATGGCTATCCTGCTTATGATTGGTTTCAAGAAAATGAATATTGTTTTGGTGTTGATAATCCTTCTGTACCCTGTGGAACTTATGAATCAGGAGTGTTTAATTTTTTAGGTTTTTCTAACTTAGCTAATCAACCAACAAAAAATATCAAATTACTTAGTTTAATAGAACCAGATCATGGCACAAATTTTATTGCTCGTGATATGGACTATTTAGTTGATAGATTAAAAAATGGATGTGTAGCAGAACAAATTGAATTAGGTGGACAACATTTTGCTGCTCTCAAAGCAAATATAAGTAGTAAAAATCAATTCATCATTCATAGGAAATAGGGAACAGGGAACAGGGAACAGGTAATTGGGTTATTAATCTCCCTGGTGAAAAAATTGAGTAATTTGTGAGAATTATGAACATCAATTCCAAAACATTACTGATTACGGGAATAGATAACTTTATTGGTTTACGTGCTGCTGAATTAGCTTTAGAACGGGGAATGAAAGTTCGTGGTTTACAAACTTCTGGGAACAGAAAAAATACCAATAATTTGGATATTGATTTATTATTTGGTAACATCACGGATTTTGCCATTGCCCAAAAACTTTGTCAAGCAGTAGATATTGTTTTTCATACCGAACAATTAGCAGCAGAAACAGGCGATATCAAGAAATTTCGGGAAATAAATGTTGGTGGTACAATGAATATCGCAAAAGCCGCCAAAGATGCTGGTGTGAAAATTTTTGTGCATCTTTCCAGTGTCCTGGTTTATGGTTTTAACTATCCTCATCAAGTGACAGAATCAGAATTGCTTTGTGGAGAAAATAACCCCTATTGTCAAACGAAAATAGAAGCAGAATCTGCACTTTTACAATTGAACGCACCGCCAGATTTTAATATTATTATTATCCGCGCTGGTGATGTTTACGGTCCGGGTTGTATTCCCTGGGTAGTGCGTCCACTTTTATTGATGCGTCAAAATTTATTTGCTTATGCCAATGATGGTAAAGGTGTAAGTAATCATCTCTATATAGATAACCTCATTGATGCTATTTTTTTGGCAGTTGAAAAAGAACCATCGGGAGAAATATCTGGAGAAATATTTAATATCACAGATGGACAAGAAACTTCTTGGAAAGAGTATTTTACAAAATTAGCTGCAATAGAAAATTTACCAGCTTTTATTTCTCTACCCAAAGATGAAATGAAATTATTGTTGCAAGTGCGTTACCAAGGTCAAAAACTGTTACGAAAAAAAGCCGATATTCTGCCAGAATCTTTAGATTTTATCACTCGTCCTTATGCCTATTCTATCGCTAAAGCTAAAACTATGTTGGGTTATCAACCAAAAGTTGATTTGACTGAAGGAATGCGTCGTACTCATGAATGGTTGAAAAAAACTGATATCCAAAAATTGATTTAGGGAGTATCCCAACTTTGAAAAAAATCAACACAGCCACACCAAAAACTCTCTGAAACTCTCTTACCTTTGCGTTCTTTGCGCCCTTTGCGGTAATGCCTCCAGCACGCTACGCGAACAATCATATCAGGATATTAGTGCATATTATTTCCATAGATAAAAATAAATTTACACATTTGGGATGCTGCCTTGATTTCAAGCTAAATTCACTTTAAACCTGTTCATTTTAATCACCTATTGGGAGTTCAATATGTTGAGTAATTTCACTTCTCTGCCTGAAAACTTGTTAAATAACTTTATATCCCGCCCTAATCACTATCCCTTGAGAAGATTGTTTTGGAAAGGATGGTATAACCTTTTCGCGGCTAATTATAGCAACATAAAAATTACTTTTATCAACTATGGTTATGCAGATGTAGAACCGAATACCAAACAACTAGAATTGAACCCATCTGAAGAAGAAGAACGTTATTGTCTTCAACTTTATCATCATGTTGCCAAGGCTATCTCACTGCAAGAATTGGATGTTATTGAAGTAGGATGTGGACGTGGTGGTGGTTCTTCATATATTATGCGTTATTTACAACCAAAAACAATGACCGGGGTTGATTTTTCCAAAAGCAATATAGCATTCTGTCAAAAAGCACATTCTATTCCCCAACTAAATTTTCAACTCGGAGATGCAGAATCTCTACCATTTAATGATTGTTCCTTTGATGTGGTCGTTAATGTTGAATCGTCACATTGTTACGGTTCACCTGAAAGTTTTTTCGCTGAATCTTTTAGAATTCTGCGCCCAAATGGTTACTTTTTATTTACTGATTTTCGCCCAAGAAAAGACATTGAAAAAACAACCATATCATTAAAAAATACTGGCTTTAAAATATTAAAATCGGAAATAATAACACCTAATATTCTCAAAGCTATGGATTTAGAAAATGAAAGAAAGCTAAAAATAATTAACCAGTATATTCCTAAATACTTACACATAGTCGCCAACTGGTTTGCTGGATGCCAAGGAACTCCCATGTATGAAGGATTTAAAAATGGAGATCAAGAATACCTTTTTTATGTTTTACAAAAGTAACTTTTCTTTCAACAAAAAATGCTCGATTTAAAAATTTATGAAACGTTCATTGCTATGAACCTCTGTGGAAAAACACTTCTTATTTCTGGAATCGGTGGGTTTATCGGCTTACGTACCACCGAAATAGCCCTAGCAAAAGGTTTGAAAGTTCGTGGGCTGCAACATTCCCAAATAAAAGCTAAAAAAGCCCAAAAATTAGGCGCTGATGTCATGATTGGCAGTGTAACTGATCCTGCGACTGTACAAAAAGCTTGCCAAGGAGTTGATATTGTTTTGCATACAGCAGCCATTGTCAAAGAACATGGATCACTCCAGCATTTTCGTGAGGTAAATGTGGGCGGAACTGTTAACATGGCCAAAGCTGCTCACAATGCAGGTGTGAAAACCTTTGTTCATCTTTCCAGTGTTCTTGTTTACGGTTTTAATTATCCTGATCATGTCACCGAAGCTGATCCAATTTTTGCCGAAAATCATCCCTATTGTCAGACAAAAATAGAAAGCGAAAACGCACTTTTGCAACTTAATTTCCCCCCTGATTTTAATATTATCATTCTCAGACCAGGAGATGTTTACGGACCAGGAAGCTATCCCTGGGTAATTCGACCACTACAATTGATGCGCCAAAAAATATTTAGATTAGCCAACAATGGGCAGGGAGTAATTAACCATTTATATATAGACAATCTCATTGATGCTATATTTCTAGCCATAGAAAAAGAAGCATCTGGAGAGATATTTAACATTACTGACGGACAAGAAACTTCTTGGAAAGAATATTTTACACGGTTGGCGGAAATTGCAAATTTACCTGCACCCCTTTCTCTCCCTAAAAATGAACTCAAACTTCTGCTGCAACTGCGCCATCAAGGGCTAAAACTGATTCGTAAGAAACCTGATATTTTACCGGAAGCTTTAGATTTTATCACCCGTCCCCATGCTTATTCCATTGCTAAAGCACAAAGTGTATTAAATTATCAACCAAAAATTGACCTAGACGAAGGACTGCGACGCACACAGAAATGGCTGCAAACATTGGACTTGAAAACCTTAGATCAGATGGGTTAAAATGGGTTAAAAATTATGAAATATACACACAATCTTCCCTGTCAATCGGTAACAACTTTAGATAGTCTTCCCTTCACTTGGGAACGTCTAATTCCCAAACAAATACCCAGCGATCCAGCAAGTCAAAAACTTTTTGAAATTCACCTGCGACGGTACGAAACTGCGGCAAGTTATGTACAAGGTAAACGAGTTTTGGATATCTCCTGTGGTACAGGATACGGTAGTCAGATGCTTCGTCTTGCAGGGGCGATCGCTGTCGTCGGGGTAGATATCTGCCCAAAAACCATAGAATATGCCAGAAACCACTATCAAGAAAACAATGTAGAATTTGTCTGTGCTGATGCTCTTACCTTTGAGTGGCCACAGCAATTCGACGTGATTGTTTCTTTCGAGACGATAGAACACCTACCCCATCCTGCAAAATTTCTAGATCATCTTTGCAGTTTGATAATTCCTGGAGGTGACTTACTGCTGTCAGCACCACTTGGTGAAACCCGACATATAGATCCCTATCACCTCCATGCTTTTAGTCAAGAAGATATATTTACACTACTTGAAAACGCGAATTTTTCTGTAGACCGATACCGTTGTGATGATTGGTGTCTGACTCGTGGGGATCTTCTACTGTGGCGACAGCTTTATCCAGCAGCCATACCAACCCTACGGCAACAGTTTTTCACTTTCAGAGGCTGGCAACTTCTCAGCGATTTTTTCTTCCGGGGTGTGATTAATGTACCTGAACTCATGGTTGCTGCCAAATTAATTACCACCTAAAAAGATCAGGGGCAGAAGGCAGAAGGCAGGGAGCAGGGAGCAGGGAGCAGGGAGCAGGGAGCAGGGAGCAGGGAGCAGGGGGCAGGGGGAAAAGAATTTGCGGATTTCTGCACACACAAGTTATATCGCAAGTGATTTAGGACTTACGCAAAACAGAATGAAAGTAGGGGTAATTCATGAATTACCCCTACGTCAGAATCAGGTTTTGAGTCCAATCTTGCATAAGTCCTATTTTTAAGAAAACAGTCACTAGCTACTAACCCCACCCTAGCCAGAACAACATCATCGGCTGAGATTTGCGCCATAAAGCGAGAATTATGGCAGGATGGAAACAAGCTCATGCAACGAGAAGTCCAAAAGCTGGTTTTCACTCTGAGGAACTTCATAGGAGGCAGGAGGCAGGAGGCAGTTAACAGCAAACAGTTAACAGTCAATGGCGATAACTGATAATTGATAACTGATAACTGATCCACAGTTTCGCATTGTCAGCCAAAAAAAATTCTGGACGAAGACTGCTTATTATCGTCGGAATGACTGTGTGAGACTGCGAAAAAAGAATATATACTCCCAACCTTGACTATTAAATGAATCCAGACTACTCAGAAACTTACATCAATCATCCAACGTGGGGTTTACTATATAGGATCTGTATGGTTGATGATAACCAGGATCTGTTTACTACACTATATGCCCAACGCTTATTTTTTTTGGTAACAAATGACGTTAAAGGTATTAAATTTCAGTCTATTGGCCGGACTGAAGCCAGAATGATGCTGGAAAATCGTTTGCGTACTTTGCGTCGCAGTGGCAAGCCACAGGAGTACGATCAGCTTCAGAGTGTTTTCCAACGCACATTCCAATGACAAGTTCAATTAGTGAACGTATTGCTACCATTCGTGCTGAACTTCCGCCTTCAGTGCGGTTAATTGCTGTTAGTAAGCAAGTACCAACCGAACTGATGCGGGAAGCATACAGCGCGGGCATTCGTGATTTTGGTGAAAGTCGCATCCAAGAAGCTGCCAGTAAACAACAGGAGTTACAGGATCTGCCAGATATTACTTGGCACTTCATTGGACATTTACAAAGTAACAAAGCTAAAAAAGCTCTGGAATTATTTAATTGGATTCACTCTGTAGATAATCTACATCTAGCCCAGCGTCTAGATACCCTGGCGCAACAGCTAGGAGTGAGTCCCCTGGTTTGCCTACAAGTCAAAATTCTCCCTGATCCTCACAAGGCTGGTTGGATCATCCCAGAACTATTAGCAGACTTGCCAGCACTTGATCAATGTCAAAATTTGCAAATTCAAGGTTTGATGACAATTCCGCCTCTAGGTTTGGATGAGGGGGAAATTTTGAATGTGTTTAAACATACCCATAAACTTGCCCAAGAAATTGCCTCACAACCATGGAGTAATATCACAATGCAGCATCTATCTATGGGTATGTCTGGGGATTATCAATTGGCAATCCAAGGAGGTGCAACAATGGTCAGATTAGGGACTATTTTGTTTGGGGATCGCTCCCAAATTTCCCACATCTCACCAGATAAAACTGTATTTTAAACAACTCAGCACTGACAATTACGTCAGTGCCTATTGGGGAAAACCAAGTAGCTAGATTTATATACTTGACAAATGTAAATACTAAGACAAAACTATAGGTAAAGAACTTTGCATAACTCCATCTTTAGGATATAATTTTAACTCATTGTTATGTCAATATAAAGTTCTTTCTAGAACAGTCTTTTGTTCATGAAAACCTGTACTAGAAAATACAAATAGCAATAAAATTGCTCAAAGCAGCAGCACTTACTAGGGCTACCACAATTTAAATCTGGATCAATTAAGGTAATTTCCACTGGGAGCGTAGATAATGAACAACATATTTTCTAAACTAAGGGATTTTGTGGGCTTGAACGAGCAGGTAGAATACGAATATTACGAGGAAGAACCAGATACCGACAGCTACCAAAATCTGTATCAGCAAGAAAATCCTCAACCTGCTCCACAAGAAACCCCTGCTCCTAATCGACGTTGGCGTGAAAACTCCTCTACAATGGGAGAAGAAGAAGCAGCAGGATCAAAGCCTATGAGTAATGTGATTGGTATGCCAGGCGCAATTAATGGAATTTCTGAAGTTTTAGTCCTTGAACCTCGCACTTTTGAAGAAATGCCTCAGGCAATTCAAGCATTACGTGAACGTAAGTCTGTAGTATTAAACTTGACGATTATGGACCCGGATCAAGCTCAACGGGCAGTTGATTTTGTTGCCGGTGGTACTTATGCTCTAGATGGACATCAAGAACGGATTGGCGAAAGTATCTTTTTGTTTACACCCAGTTGTGTGCAAGTCAGCACTCAAGGCGGATTTTTACATGAAGTACCCCAACCACCAGTACGTCCCGTTCGTCCTACAGGTACTACTCCCACTTGGGGTAGCGAACCTAACCGCATGGCACAATAATGAAGTTAAAGTTAGTCGTTTGTCAGGTTCAAGGCAAATGACTAATCACTGATGATTAATGACTAAATAACTAAATGACTATTAAATTTGGTTTAGTTGGTGGCGGGGTAATGGGAGAAGCTCTATTATCCCGCCTTATTGCACGGGGCATTTATCAAGGTTCAGAAGTTATAGTGAGTGAACCCCAGGAGGCTCGTAGGAGTTTTTTACAGCAGCAATATGGGGTAGCTGTGACAACTGATAATAGTTTGGTGTTGTCTCAGGCTCAAGAGGCGGTAATGTTGGCAGTGAAGCCACAAATATTAAGTGCGATCGCTCAAGAATTAGCAGATATTTTACCTATAAAAAATACACCTCTAATTATTTCTATTTTGGCGGGTGTGTCTTTAAAACAGCTAGAAGCGGCTTTTCCCCAACTGCCTGTTATTCGCGCTATGCCTAATACCCCGGCTACAGTGGGTGCAGGAATGACGGCTATTTGCACAGGTGCTTATGCTCAACCCAGTCATCAAGCAACAGCTAAGGAAATTTTTACGGCGGTGGGGGAAGTGGTGGAAGTTCCAGAAACGCTGATGGATGCAGTGACAGGTTTATCTGGTAGTGGTCCTGCTTATGTGGCGTTGATGATCGAAGCTTTATCTGATGGAGGCGTGGCTGCGGGTTTACCCAGAGCAGTAGCTAAACAGTTAGCTTTACATACGGTATTGGGAACGGCAAGACTGATAGAAGAAAGTAAAATTCATCCCGCAGAGTTGAAAGATAGAGTTACCAGTCCTGGGGGAACGACTATTGCGGGGGTCAGCGAGTTGGAAAAGGCTGGTTTTCGTTCTGCTTTAATTGAAGCGGTGAAAGCTGCTGCTCATCGTTCTCAGGAGTTGGGGAAAGGGTGATCAATTAATTTAAAGTTCAAATTTAGGGAAGTTTCGCGCAAAGACGCAAAGGAGCAAAGGCGCAAAGATTGATATCAATCAATATTTTCATGCACTTATCAGCGAAACTTCAATTTCTTCAGCCCGCCAAGCAGCATAGGCCAGTGATTCATAGATATCGGCTTCTTCCAGGTAGGGGTAAGCCTTGAGAATGTCATTGGAACTGTATCCAGATGCCATTAAGCCTACGATAGTACCAACAGTAACACGCATTCCCCGGATACAGGGTTTGCCTCCCATTACTTCTGGGTTGCGGGTAATTCTGGTGAGGTTTTGCATGGCTGATTAGATTGGGAAAGCAGAAATGGCTAAATCAATTTTTTCTATTATTGCTGTCTGCCAGTGTAAATAGAAAGTTAGTTTGGCTATTATGAGGTTTCGAGAAAAACTTTTGCAGTCCATTTTCCCCACTTTCTGGAATTTCTAGATTATCTGTTAAAAATTTTCTCTAAATTGTACAGTTATATTTATATCTCCATAGACAAATTGATTATATCAAATTTATGACTTATTCTAACAGTTGCTTATCTATCCAATTACATTGTTCACAATGATATCTTAGCGCATCCTGTTGTTTAGTAGCATCTTCACCAGTTAAACAACTTGCTATTTTTATTCCTCTAATATCTTGATAGTCTTTCGCTATTTGTTCCGATATTAATACTTCTCTGGTTGTTGGATGAATAGCTATGAGGTGTGCATCCAAAAGTCTATGCAAATCTACTCTCAAAAGTAAGCCATTAGCAACATCATGAGAATTTTGATCCCGGTAGGGAATAATATGTGCTGCTTCAATAATTTGTTCAATGTGACAACCACTGATTAAACATTGATAACCATAAGTTTCTTTTAGTTCTTCTTTAAATTCTTGTTGTCCTTCTCGTGGTGGTGGAGATTTTACTGTTTTAACTTTTTTCTTGGTTAATAATTCTATCCATTCGGAATTATGATATTTTTGGCGTTGCTGAATCATGGGATGATTTCGCCCAATTTAGAACGAATTTTCAACGGTTTCAAACGCCAATTCATCCCTCTATTATGCAACGCCAAATCTCTTTCACCTTTGTTATAGAGTTTTAAAAGTTCTATATCTTCCATTTCTACTTGACTAGAAATCATACAACTCCTTAAACTAACTTAATAAATAAAATTGTCTATTCTGTAGGTTAAATATATTATACTTAATATATTAGGGTTTTTACAAAAAATTTATCAAATCACTCATCACGCTATGATAGTAAACAATGAAAGTTAAAGAAGTTCTGGAAATCCTAGAAGATGATGGTTGGTATATAGATCGCATTAGAGGTAGTCACCGTATCCTCAAAAATGAAAATAAATCAGGTATTGTAGTTGTACCTGGAAAACCAAGTGATGATATTCCAGTAGGTACACTTTCATCAATTTGGAAGCAAGCGAAATTAGGAGAAATATAATGATTGAGTACACAGTAATTTATGAACGTGGTGAAACAAACTGGGGTGCTTATGTTCCTGACTTACCCGGTTGTGTAAGCATTGGGGATACTTTAGCAGAAGTACAGGAAAATATTAAAGAAGCAATAGAATTGTATTTAGAAGTATTGAAAGAAGATGGACAACCCATACCCGAACCATCTACAGAAGTTGGTAAAGTTGCAGTGACAATATAATCACAACTACCGAAAAAATCCACCATGCAAGGACTAGCCGTTACTGAAACCATCACCACCATTGCTGAAGCAGAAAAACGATTTGGTTTAACTCGCAGTGAATCTCAGGATTTTTTCACAGAATGGCATGATCAATTACCTGAGATTAACCCTAATGACCGCACCAACCTAGAAATTTTATGGAAACGTTATATTTATCATCGATCTGGTGGGCATTTGTTAGAAAGTACGGTGATGCTATTACTTGTCTCTCCATTGCTGACTGTTGCTGGTTTATATGACCCACCTTTCCGCATCAAAGCTGAAGAATCTGTACAAATCACAATAGCCGATAGCGAAGAAACTCTACAAGGTCGAATAGATGTTTTAGTATTGAAAGATCGCCTTTGGATAATTGTTTTAGAGTCCAAAAAAACCATGTTATCAGTTTGGTCAGCATTACCCCAAACTCTTGCTTATTTAATAGCCAGTCCGAATACTGATTTGCCTACTTTTGGAATGTTAACTAATGGTGATGATATTGTCTTTGTCAAAGTCAAAAATCAGCAGTATGCCATATCAAGAGTATTTGCACCTCTAACTACTCAAAGTGAATTAGAGTCTGTGTGTCGAGTCTTACGCAAAATTGCAGAAACAGTAAAATGATTGATAAAAGTGTAAAATTAAATAAAAGGGAAAATGCTATGCTAACTAAAACAGATTATGCTCTCTGGATTGAAGAAACGGTTAATCTATTGAAAGAAAAAAACTATCAAAATGTAGACTGGGAAAACTTAATTGAGGAGATTGAAAGTTTGGGCAGAAGCGATCGCCAAAAAGTGAGAAGTTTTTTAAGACAATTATTGGCACATCTACTTAAACGCTGTTATTTACCACTTCCTCAAGAATTTCATCACTGGGAAGTAGAAATTCGTAATTTTCGCGTAGAACTTCAGGATATTTTTGATGATTCACCCAGTCTTAAACGCTATGCTAACGAAGTTTTGCCAAATTGCTGGCAAGTTGCTTTAGAAGGAGTTAGGCAAGAATATAAAGGTTTTGATTTTCCTGATCAATACCCTTTTGCTGAAGATATAAAGGGAATTTTACATGATACTTTTTGGGTAGAGCAATTATAATTACTTAAATTGCGTGATTTTACGCATAAATAATCTACTATGCAACCCACCAATAACCAATAACCAATAACCAATTACCAATTACTCATCACCTCTTCCCCAATCAGGTTATGATAGTAGATAGTCTGGATGCAAAAGATGATTGAGTGAACTACACCGCACCCTCTTCAGAAATTAATTTAGGGTCGATTTTTCCCTTTGAGTTGGATCAATTCCAACTAGATGCGATCGCCTCTCTCAATGCTGGCCGCTCAGTGGTTGTCTGTGCGCCCACAGGATCGGGTAAAACTTTGGTTGGGGAATACGCTATTTATCGCGCTTTATCCCGTGGTAAGCGTGTATTTTACACCACTCCCCTGAAGGCGTTATCTAATCAAAAATTACGCGACTTTCGGGAAAAATTCGGATTTGATATGGTTGGACTTTTAACCGGAGATGCTTCCATTAACAGGGATGCACCGATTATAGTCATGACTACCGAGATTTTCCGTAATATGCTTTATGGCACACCCATAGGTCAAATCGGGATCTCTTTAACAGACGTTGAGGCTGTAGTCCTCGATGAGTGCCACTACATGAACGATCGCCAACGGGGTACAGTCTGGGAAGAATCTATTATTTACTGTCCCCGTGAAATCCAACTGGTTGCCCTTTCCGCTACAGTGGCTAATAGTGAACAACTCACAGACTGGTTAAATCGTGTTCATGGACCTACAGACCTGATTTATTCTGATTTTCGTCCAGTTCCCTTAGAATTTCACTTTTGCAACCCTAAAGGTTTATTTCCCCTCCTCAATGACAGCAAAACTAAAATTAATCAACGTTTAATTAGACGCGGTAAAAAGGGTATAGGAGAACGAGGTAAAGGTAATCGTCCAGAACCACCAGCAATAGTTTATACCCTGAGTCAATTAGCCCAGCGCGATATGTTACCCGCCATTTTCTTTATTTTCAGCCGCAGAGGTTGTGATAAAGCGGTTGCTGAGGTGGGTGATTTATGGTTAGTCAATAATGAAGAATCCCAAATATTACGTAGGCAGATTGATGATTTTTTAGCCCGTAATCCAGAAGCAGGACGTACTGGACAAATTGCACCCCTGTACAGAGGTATTGCGGCGCATCATGCGGGAATTTTACCAGCTTGGAAAGTTTTGGTTGAAGAACTTTTTCAACAAGGTTTAATTAAAGTTGTCTTTGCTACGGAAACTCTGGCAGCAGGTATTAATATGCCAGCACGGACAACAGTTATTTCTACCCTTTCTAAACGCACTGATAATGGACATCGTTTATTAAAAGCTTCGGAATTTTTGCAAATGTCCGGGCGTGCTGGTCGTCGAGGCATGGATTTACAAGGTCACGTTGTGACATTACAAACTCCCTTTGAAGGTGCAAAAGAAGCTGCTTATTTAGCTACATCTCCCCCAGATCCTTTGGTGAGTCAGTTTACTCCCAGTTATGGGATGGTGTTAAACCTCTTGCAAACCCATACCTTAGAACAAGCAAAGGAACTGATAGAACGCAGTTTTGGCCAGTATATGGCAACTTTGTATTTAAAACCAGAATATGATGAAATTGCAGCTATCAAAGCAGAGTTAGCAAAAATTGAAGCAGAATTAGCCGCAGTAGATGAAAATGAAATTGCACTTTATGAAAAATTGCGGCAGCGTTTAAAAGTAGAACGGCATATATTTAAAACTCTACAGGAACAAGCACGGGAAGACAGACAAGAGCAACTTTCCATGATGTTAGATTTTGCCGTGACAGGAACGCTGTTGAGTTTAAAAGATAAAAACATGACAGCGACTTTACCGTTAACGGCTATATTATATGGTAAAGCTCCTGAAATTGGACCTACTTCTTACTTAGTTTGTTTAGGACAGGATAACCGCTGGTATGTAGCGACAACAGCAGATGTAATTGATTTATATGCAGAGATGCCCAGAGTAGAAGTACCAGAGGATATTTTACCACCTGATGAACTAGGTTTAAAACGGGGTCAGTCAGTGCGGGGAAATGCAGCAACAGAGGCGATCGCTCAGAGTATACCCGATCCGAGCGAATATATGTACATGACACCGGAAGTAGCTGCTCAACTGAGTCGGGTGAATGCAGTACAATCACAAATAGAAAATCATCCCTTGCATAAATCAGGGAATATTGCCAACATATTTAAACAACGAGCGCGGTGTGTAGAATTAGAAGCGGAACTAGAAGAGTTAGAAGAACAAGTAAAACAACACTCACAGCAACACTGGGAAGAATTTCTGAATTTAATTCAGATATTACAGCACTTTGGCGGGTTGGATAATTTAGCACCCACAGAACTAGGACAAATGGCCGCAGCAATTCGGGGTGAAAATGAGTTATGGTTAGGATTGGCGATCGCCAGTGGAGAACTAGATAATTTAGATCCTCATCACTTAGCAGCAGCAGCAGCATCTTTAGTCACAGAAACACCACGCCCCGATAGTCGGGTACGTTTTAACCTCAGTAACGAAACAGCAGACGCTTTAGCCAAACTCCGGGGTATTCGTCGCAAGCTGTTTCAAATTCAACACCGTCATAACGTAGCTTTACCTATTTGGTTAGAATTTGAACTCATTGCAGTTGTAGAACAATGGGCGTTAGGAATGGACTGGTTACAACTTTGTGCTAATACAACTTTAGATGAAGGTGATGTAGTTAGGTTGTTGCGCCGTACTCTAGACTTATTATCACAAATTCCTCATGTTCCCTTTGTTACTGATAGTTTACGAAAAAATGCCCAAAGAGCAATGCAATTAATTGATCGTTTCCCGGTGAATGAAGCGATGGAATAAACTAAGCAAACCGAGTTCATTGATCATCCCATAAAACCAGCAAACAACAAAGGTAAAAGTATCAAAGCTGATCCTATTAAAACCAAAGTTGCTGGATCAATTTTGATGTGATTTTTTTGTGGATCTGGTATTTTTGACATTCTCTAAAATTGGTAGTTTAGCTAATTTTAAATCATTAATAACTGTAACCTGTAACCTGTCACCTATTATCTCTTTTACCAGGAAATTTAGTACCCATTTCCGTTAGCGCAGAAAAGATGAGATAGGTAATGAGTAAAGCGAAACCTGCAAAAAAAGCGAGTAAATCGTTGTTCATAATATACCTGATTTTACCTACAAAACTATTATAATAGTTGAAGATACCAAAAAAGTAAAAAAATGGGAGTAAACAATGGGGCGCATTAATCCTTACACCCTACAAATGCAAATTACCAGAATGTTTGCGGAAGGACAATCATTCTTTGCTTTAACAAAAGTGCAAGATTGGTTAAAAGAACATAATCAAAACCCGTTAGAATATGAGATTTTTTTTCATAAAAAACCTGCACCTCCTGGTTCTCAAGAAGTGATGGTAATAGAAATAGAACTGAAACGTAAAGATGGACAACCTGTGGACTCTTGGTTACAAGAACAAGTAAATTTACACGCTTAACTCATTTGTAAGCATTCAGCTATCAGCATTTAGCAGTCAGCAAAAAAGAAGAAAATCATCAATAATAGGTTATAAATTTCTCTCATTAACACTTATGTCATTTGAAAGAACAGGAGCATCCTTGTTATTACAGCAGTTTTCATGTCTTTAGACCACAGTCAGGGCGAAGCATTCGGATGATAAGCTGTTACACAGCTAAATTGTATAGGACTAATATTTTAAACTCTTGTTTAACAGGCAAGATGCCTGTTCCACTTATACAAATTAAATGCACAACAGCTTAGTCTTAGTTACTTAATTCCCTATTATACAATCTAGCTACACAACAGCTTACTTACACTAATTTCCACAATTATCAATTATCAATTATCAATTATCAATTCTTAATAATCACTATCAGCCACACAAATTCCTTTACATTTAATCCCATTTGTAGCAGTGCGTTTACAATGGGGACATAGGACTTTTTCAGTTGCGATATCTTGATTTATTTCTATATTGTTACTTGCGTGTAACTTGTCTTTTTGGGTCTGAATTTTTTCACTCATAAGCATCAAGGAATTTTTTGTGGTTTACAAACTTCTGTCTATTCTGGTGTTTCTGTGGGTTCTGGAGTAGGTTCTGGAGTAGGTTCTGGAGTAGGTATTTCTGTAGGTGTTTCTGTAGGTGTAGGTTCTGGTTCTGGGGGATTTTCTGCTGTCACCGTTAACTGATAATCTGTAGATTTAAAAGCTGTGGAAACTACGACAAATTCATAAAATCCCGTTTCTGGTAATGTTTTGGATACAGTCCGCACCGTAGAATCTTCTAAAAATGTGACTTTACCAGAGGGAGAATAAATAGATAATAACACCTGAGAACTAGCATCTAGTTTAACTTCCATGATTTGATCTTTTGCTAGTCCAGCGATGAAAACTTTACCTCCTCCTGGTTGTAGATTACCAGTAACTGTTTTACCTGTAGTCCCAGGATCAAATACTATTCTTGCAAAGGCACTATTAGAAAGGATAGCATTGAGTTTATCATTAACAAATGCGTGCCAAACTTGTCCAACGGGTTGCTCTATAAAATTTTTACCTTGATATTCAGGGAATACACGGAAAAAGGCAGCATCACCTAAGTCATACAAAGCACGACTGCTGACGTTTCTGCGGTTAACTTCTACTTTCCAGCGATCGCGTTCTGCTGGGGTATAAGTTCCCATTTGTCTAAGCGCTCTACTACTCAAAAGAGACAGTTTATCTAGGGTTTGGGCGGCTATTTGATCCCATTCTTCCCGTAAATCTTCGTCTTCTGGTGTATTATTTAAATCACGTCCTTGGATATTGGGGTTTTTCTCCCAAAAAAGTTGGTTGATTAAACTGATATAAAAGTTATTATCTATACCTAGCTGTTGACGGCGATCGCTCAATCTTTGTTTACGTTCTCTTTCTTCAGGTGAAAAATTATTTTCCGGGGTGGTGGGGGTTTCTGTAGGTGTAGGACTTAATGTAATATCCGGGTTACTTCCATCTTGGTTGTTCCCACGGTTACTAATACCCCACCACAATAAACCGATACTACTAAATAACGCCACAGTCACAATAAATACATTTGTTGTAGTCCAAATACTTGTATTTTGGGGTGTGGGAGTAGCAACTGCTGGAGGTGCGGGAGTTTTGGGAGGAGAAACTGCTATAGTTCCTGCGGTGGTTGGGGAAGTTGTGGGTTTTGGGGGTTGAGTAGCTGGATATACTGTAGGTGCGACAGGAGGAGAGTTATTAACTGCTTTTCCATTCAGTGCGTCTAAAACTTGACGTGCTGACTGATAGCGATCGCTTGGTCTGGGAGATAGCATTTTATCTAAAATGTCCCCCAATAAAGGACTAAGGCTAATTTCTCGCCGCCATAGCCATTGTAAATTTTGTGTATCTATTAAATCCTGTGGTAGTTTTCCTGTCAGTAAAACCAACACTGTCACAGCTAAAGCATATAAATCACTGTGAGGATATACTAAACCGGTTTGCATTTGTTCTGGAGGTGCAAAACCAATTTTTCCTAACAAAGTTCCACTACTTCCAGAAGTAATTTCACCAGATTGATAATATTGAGAAGCGACAGTTTGAGCGACTTGTTTCACTCCCCCAAAATCAATTAAAACTGGTAATTGATCCACAATTCTCAAGATTAAATTATCAGGAGAAATATCACGATGAATCACACCTACATGATGGATATATTCTAAAACTGGTAAAAGTTGTTCTAATAACTGACGAACTTCAATTTCTGTAAATTTTAAACCTTTTTGTTTGCGGGAATTTAATAAAGAATTATACGTTTCACCTGCTACATGATCTTGCACTAAAAAGAGAGATTCTTTACCTTGTAAATTAATACGTAATAGTTCCCGAAAGCGCGGAATTTGAGGATGTTGTAATTGATAAAGAACACTAGCTTCTCGTTGAAATAACTCCTCTGCTTTTTGCACAATATAAGGAGTTTGCACCTGGGGAGAAAATTCCTTTAAAACACAAGCTTCTCGAAAACGGTTAATATCTTCAGCTAAGTAAGTTTTCCCAAACCCACCTTGTCCGAGTTGACGGACAATAACATAGCGATCGCCTAAAGTTTGTCCTGCTTGAATACTACTATTGACAGGAGTTTCTATTATCTTCTCACCACACTGAAGACAAAACTTACTACCGGATGGATTTTGATGTCCTTGAGAACAATAAAGATTAGTCATAGGGAATAGGAGTCAGGAGTCAGGAGTCAGGAGTCAGGAGTCAGGAGTCAGGAGTCGTAGGAGCGAAGCATTCGGACAACAAATTATCAATTTTATGAAAAGGCTATTTTCCTGTAAGGGCGAAGCATTCGGGCAACTAATTATCAATTTTTATCACAGGTTATTTTCCGAATGCTTCGCCCCTACTTCGCCCGTACAGGAGTCAGGAGTCAGGAGTCAGGAGTCAGGAGAAAATTAATACCCCAGTCACCAGTCACCAGTCACTTATTCCCTACTTGATCAGATGCGATCGCATACCAAAACTGCATAAAAGTCTGCTGATTTAGTTTCCCACGCACTTGACCAGGAAACAATGGATCAAATTTTTGATATGTTTCCTCTCTTAACTCCTGAAATGAACGATATTTACCTAATCTACCACCTTGAGCTAGTCTATCCCATCTTTGGGAATCTTCTATACTATAACTACCTATTTTCCTCCGTGCTATCTGACTCAAATTAGCTTGTTCTATTTTCTTTAACAACTCATCTGCTGTACTATTCCACTGTTCCCGTAAAACCCGATCTTCCGGTTTATCTGTTAATACCCTTCCCCGCAACCCTGGCCTGATAGCATAAAATCTTTCATCTACTGTCTTAGTAAACACCGCTTGGGAAATTTCCAACTCTTGCACACGGTTAAAAACCTCCTCAACACTGCGGTTTTTATTTCCTACATTGGTAGGATTATTGATAGATGGTATACCGGGAACTTCCACTTTAGGTAAACTAATTGATGTAACACTTCTTACCATAAAATTTCCTAAGGCCCACATACCACCACCAATTAAACCGACTCCCATAGTTATAGTAAAAGTGACAGCAAAAGGACGCAACCATATAGGCATCGGTATATTTTGCAATGCCATGTGAGTAGTTCTATATACTTTTTTCCCTGGTGCAGCTACCATTGTTTGTAACCTGCTCAGGTGAGTGTTTTTGTTATTAACAGAAGGTTGCATAGTATTTGGATTAGTATTTATGTTATGGATAGCTGTAGAAACAGAACCAGAAACAGATGTTGGTGGTGGTAAATCTTTGATAACTTGATCTGCTGTTTGATAGCGATCGCTTGGTTTATATGCCAACATCTTTTTTAAGACTGCTGTTAATTTCGGACTTACTTTAATTTCCTTTCCCCAATACCAAGTCCCGTTATAACTATCATAAAGTAAATGCGGTTCTTTACCAGTCACTAACACCAAAGCCGTTACCGCTAATGAGTATAAATCACTGCTTTTAAATACTTTTCCCTGAAGTAACTGTTCTTCTGGTGCATAACCTTTTTTACCTAATAAAGTACCATTTCCCACCAACTTAGTCTGCCAAAAACCCTGATAAGCTGGTAATTGTTTTACACCACCAAAATCAATCAACACAGGTAAATTATCACCTTGGCGTAAAATCAAATTATCAGGCGAAATATCACGGTGGACAATATCTAAAGAGTGAATATAACTCAAAATCGGGAGAATCTTGTGTAAAAGGTTAATTACCTCCTCCTCACTCAAAGATTTTCCCTGTGTTTGCAGTTGTTCAAATAACTGATAATAATTAGCACCTTCCACATAATCTTGCACTAAAAAGAAAAAATCTTTAGTACCAATTTTAGCTTGTATAGATTCATGAAATCTGGGAATTTGCGGATGTTTGATTTTTTTAAGTACGTTCGCTTCCCGTTCAAATAACTCTTGAGCTTTTTGTAAATCTTCTTTTTTAGTGACTTGGGGCGCAAATTCTTTTAAAACACACTTTTCACGGGCTTTTTGTCTATCAATCGCCAAATAACTCCGCCCAAAACCACCTTGCCCCAGTATACGCCCAATTTCATAACGATTATTGATGACCTGTCCTACAGTCAGCGGTAAAGATTCTCCGCACTGAGTACAAAAACTGTTACCATTATTATTTGCGTGTTGTTTGCTGCAATAGACGGACATGGTAGGGAACATAGATCAATATACTGATACAGTTCTACAATATCAAAAAGGTAATTTACGAACTATTGTGGTGATTGGGGACTGGTGACTGGTGATTGGTGACTGGTGACTGGTGATTGGTGACTGGTGACTGGTGACTGGTGACTGGTGATTGGTGACTGGTGACTGGTGACTGGTGACTGGTGACTGGTGATTGGTGACTGGTGACTGGTGACTGGTGACTGGTGACTGGTGACTGGGTTATTAACTTACCCTACTTCTTCTACCTCCTGAACTCCTTCCTTATGAACCCAAAAACACAAAAAGCGATTCAAGAACTAGAAAAATTTGTTTCTACTCCCTTAGCAGAAACACTGGAACAACATCAAAAAACTACACCACAAGAAATCGCCATTAACTTATTTAAAACTGTAGCAGCTACCGTACCAGCTTACAAAGCGTTTTTAGCATCACATCACATCAACCCGGCAACAATTCAAACCTTAGCAGACTTCCAAAAATTACCAGTTATTTGTAAAGAAAATTATATTTCTCTTTACACCCTACCAGAACTATGTAAAGATGGAATATTAGGAAGCTGTGATATGATCGCGGCTTCCTCTGGCTCAACGGGAAAACCCACATTTTGGCCGCGTTTCTTCACTGATGAATTACAAATAGCCACCCGGTTTGAGCAGATTTTTCATGATAGTTTTGATGCAGATAATAAAAGCACCTTAGCAATAATTTGTTTTACCTTGGGAACATGGGTAGGGGGAATGTTCACTACCAATTGTTGTCGGTATTTAGCAACTAAAGGTTATCCCATTACAGTCATTACACCTGGAAATAATAAAACCGAAATATTACGAGTTGTGCAAGAGTTAGGTGGTAATTTTGAACAAGTTGTATTATTAGGATATCCACCCTTTTTAAAAGATGTTATTGATACGGGAATTACCAATGGTTTACAGTGGCAACAATATCATATTAAATTAGTAATGGCAGGAGAAGTATTTAGTGAAGAATGGCGGAGTTTAGTAGGTGAAAGAATAGGATCAGAAAATCCTTGTTATGATTTTGCGTCAATGTATGGAACAGCAGACGCAGGAGTTTTAGGAAATGAAACACCTTTAAGTATTTGTATTAGAAGATTTTTAGCAGCAAACCCAAAAGCAGCAAAAGCATTATTTAGTGAATCTCGTTTACCGACATTGGTACAGTACGATCCTTGTAGTCGGTTTTTTGAAGTTGAAAACGGTAGATTAATATTTTCTGGTAATAATGGCATTCCCTTAATTAGATATAATATTTTAGATCATGGGGGTTTAATTACTTATGAAGAGATGGTGAAATTCTTAGCTGAATGGGGGTTTGATCCGGTTGCTGAGTTGGGTGAAAATAGAGGAATACATCAATTACCATTTGTTTATGTTTTTGGACGTGCTAATTTTACCGTTTCCTATTTTGGTGCAAATATTTATCCTGAAAATGTGACTGTGGGATTAGAACAACCGATAATTAGAGAATGGGTAACGGGTAAATTTGTGTTACAGGTAAAAGAAGATCAAGATAAAAATCGCTTTTTATCTGTTGCTGTGGAATTAGCACCAGGGGTAGAAGGTAGCATTGAAAAAACTGCAACTATTACTAATTCTATTCTTGCTCAATTGTTACGTTTAAATAGTGAGTTTGCTAATTATGTTCCGGTGGAATATCAAACACCCCAAGTAGAATTAAAACCTACTGGTGATGCTGAATATTTTCCTGTGGGTGTTAAACATAGATATACTCGCAATTGATAATTGATAATTGATAATTGATAATTGATAATTAATCTCGTTAATCTCGTTCCCAGTCTCAGACTGGGAATGCAATGATATAGGCTCTGCCTATAATAGAATTGATAATTGATAATTGATAATTGATAATTGATAATTAATCTCGTTCCCAGTCTCAGACTGGGAATGCAATGATATAGGCTCTGCCTATAATAGAATTGATAATTGATAATTGATAATTGATAATTGATAATTGATAATTGATAATTGATAATTGATAATTAATCTCGTTCCCAGTCTCAGACTGGGAATGCAATGATATAGGCTCTGCCTATAATAGAAGTCAGAGACTTCTTAATTGATTACCATACAGAGTATGGGAACGAGTAAACGATTAAACGATTAAAATATTGATTAACAATCATATCATCATCCATAGAAATTGTCACTGATAATGATAAGATTACCTAGAGGTTATTTAGTTAATTAATGAATAGTTCTGGTATAAAGTCTATCCTTCATCCGTTGCGAATTGGTGAACACATTGCCCGCTATCCAATTATTCAAGGTGCAATGTCTGTGGGTGTATCTGGTGCTAAACTGGCTGGTGCAGTGGCTAACGCTGGTGGAATGGGTGTCATTGCTTCAATGGGAATAGGGTTAAATTCTCTGTATTTTCACAAACGCCAACGGGGTAGTTTTTTTACAGCGAATCAGTTAGCATTGAAAGATGAAATCAGCAAAGCACGGATTATTAGCCCAGAAGGAATTATTGGTGTTAATGTTTTAGTTGCTACTAGAGATTATTTGACATTAGCTCAAACTGCGGCAGCCGCAGGGGCGAATTTAATTATTACTGGTGCGGGATTACCTTTGACTTTACCAGAATTTACGGTAGACTATCCTGATGTGGCATTAGTGCCGAGTGTTGCTAACGTGCAAGCTGCAAAGTTGATTTGTGAAACTTGGAAAAATCAGTATAATCGTTTACCTGATGCTTTGATTTTAGAAAATTGTCAAAAGGTGGGAGGACATTTTTCACAGTGCGAACAGGCGAATTTTCCTGGTTTTGCCATTGAGTGGGTAATTACTGAATTACGCGAGTATTTAGCACAACAAGAAAAGAGCATACCATTAATTATTACTGGGGGAATAAGCGATCGCACAGAAATTGATCAGATATTAGGGATGGGAGCAGATGGTGTACAAATTGGTACTCGCTTTATTACTACAGAAGAATGTGATGCTGATTTGCGGTATAAAGAATTTCATCTAAGAGCAACTCCAGAGGACATTGTGACAGTACCGAGTCCAGTAGGAAAACCCAGTCGTGCTTTAAAAAATGCCTTTGCGGAAATGGCGATATCTTCAATAAGCTGCGCTAACGCTGATTTATCATTGTTAGAACGTAGATGTATAGCAAATTGTTTAGAATCTTGTTTATGTAGAGATACTAAAAAAACCTATTGTTTACTGCAAGCACTTTCTAAAGCAGCGTGTGGAGACATAGAAAATGGTTTAATTTTTTCTGGTGCTAATTTGGGATCAGGCGATCGCATCATCTCAGTTTCCGAATTAATGGCAGAATTAACCTGTTGATAGAAAATGGGGAGATGGGGAAAACATTCTTTACATAGGGTTTGCTGAAAAAGTCCCTTCGTTGAGGCAGGGAATAGGGAATAGGGAATAGGGAATAGTTTTAGCTATCTGTTATCCCCAGATTTTCTAATTTATCAGACCCAAAATGCACAGTTTTTAAGGTATACCCTTCAAAAATCTTGCACTTTCTTTCCTCCTGATCAGCCTCAAACCTTTGATTTACGAGTATTTTGGGTTTATTCAGCAAGCCCTACATATTCCCTATTCCCTATGACTTTAGCGGTGGCGATCGCATTTAATAAACATTTAATAAAAATTCGCCCAATCTATACCATTAAAAACTAATATTTGAATTAAACCATAAGCCAAAGCTGCACTACCGATAGGAACAGTTAAATTATCAATACCCAGAAACGAAAAAGCTTCTAAAAATGTAGCTATAATAGCTACAATTATTGATATCAGCCATATTTCCCAAGAGTTTCCTTGGGTTGGCAGTAAAATCAACACAGTCATCAAAAAACTAACAAACGTCATGGTTAAAGAACCTTCCCAACTTTTGTTTGCACCAAAAAGTTTATATTTATGTTTACCAAATCTTTGCCCGATTAAAGCCGCTAGTCCATCTCCCCAAGCCATAATTAAAATACCTAATGCAGCATATTGGGGTTGGTGTAAATACCAAAAACAAGCAACTAAAATCCCAATACTGACTGCATAAAAAAATGTACCTAAACTTTGACGACCAACGCTATTAATTCCTGGTAAAAGGGGCAAAAAATAGGATAATAAAGTAATAATGCCAGCTAAAATTGCAGATGTAATGCCAATAATAGCAGGGATATTGAACCACCAAGCTAGTAAAATTACATTACCTGCGCCAATATGGACTATTTTACGGATAATTTCGGGTTCACTGTCGGTAAAGCGACTAACTAACCAAGCGATGAGGATAACAAGTAATACCCAAGCCGCAGCAACGGAAATTTGTTGCCACAATGGGAGAATAGATTCTAAACCAAGAAATGTCATCAACTATGTAATCAACTATGTAATCAACTATGTAATCAACAATGACGCAACTGATAATTTTGAGACTGTGATTCTTGTTATTTAAACCTAATACTACTGTAGGCGATTTGGGCATGAAAATATTATTGATTGGGCTAATTAAAGGTTATCGCTTATTCATCTCTCCTCTGTTTCCCCCGACTTGTCGCTTTCAACCAACTTGTTCAATGTATGCTATCCAAGCTATTGAGCGTTTTGGGGTGTTCCGTGGTGGTTGGATGTCTATTTGCAGAATTTTACGTTGTCATCCCTTCCACCCTGGTGGTTATGATCCAGTACCAGAGATAAGAGAAAAGTCTTGTTGCGAACATCGGGAGTAACAGATACAGAACTGGTTGGAGAAAATTGGGTACTGGAAAACTCATTCAAAACCTACTACAAAACTTACTATTTTACAAGCTGAGTTGATAATATGCGTCCATATCACCAAATTTCCATTATTGAATGTGGTGAACCTTTAGTAAAAATTCCCTTAGAACTGTTTGCGGTGGAAACTCCCCATCCTTATGAAAAGTTAGGTGCTGACTATGGGGGATATTCTGCTTATTTTTTGCGTGCAAGTGTGGTGCAAAATTTAATTGAGGCACAAAATTATTTACAATTGCTACATCCTGGTTGGTATATTCAAATATTTGATGCTTATCGCCCGGTAGCTGTGCAGCAATTTATGGTAGATTATAGTTTTGCCCAAGCTGTGCAAGCCAGGGGATTGATTGAGAGTGATTTATCAACTCAACAACGGGAAGAAATTTGGCAGCAAGTATATGAAATTTGGGCTGTACCAAGTTTAGATATGAATACTCCTCCTCCCCATAGTACAGGTGCTGCGGTGGATATTACTTTAGTCGATGAAAATGGGGAAGTTGTGAATATGGGTTCACCGATTGATGAAATGTCTGAGCGATCGCACCCTGATTATTATGCCCATTCTGATGCCCATCGTCATCAAGAATATCATCGCCATCGAGAATTATTACTAAATGTGATGTTAAAGGCAGGTTTTCAACGTAATCCTAGAGAATGGTGGCATTTTTCCTTTGGTGATCAAATGTGGGCTTGGTTGTGTAATCAGCCAACCGCACGTTATGGGCGTTTCAATAATGAATAATTAGGGTTGGCTGAAAAAGTCCATCTCATCTATCTCTCTTTCTAATTCTGTTGTGTCTGCTTTTGGGTTTTGGCGTTTTATTTCCAGGATTTTATCTACCATTCTTGTAACACACGCATCCTGCGTGTCTGTAGCTTTGGGAATAGATAACAGTAAAATATACATTGGTTTATATTCTAGAAATCCGCCTTGTCTTGTGGCTGCACTTTGGGAAACTAAATATTGTGTTACAGGAGAATTTAAAACTGCCAATAAATACAAACTATCATAAACATTTGCCAGTTTAATACTTTTATTTTAGTATCAATATTTTGTTTTGCTGACACGCTGGAAGCGTGTGTTACTTTATCCATCTTTTGTGTTTGCGACACGCTGGAAGCGTGTGTTACAGTGCTGATGATGCTAGGATAGGCTATAGCTGTAAATACAGATAGTTTGATTATAGATCATCGTTTTCCACTTTCTTCAATTATCTGAATCTCTTGTTCTGTTAATCCATACAATTTATACACTATCTCATCTATTTCTCTTTCTAATTCTGTCGTATCTGCTTTCGGGTTTTGGCGTTTTATTTCCAGGATTTTATCTACCATTCTTGTAACACACGCATCCTGCGTGTCTGTAGCTTTGGGAATAGATAACGGTGAAATATACATTGGTTTATATTCTAGAAATCCACCTTGTCTTGTGGCTGCACTTTGGGAAACTAAATATTGTGTTACAGGAGAATTTAAAACTGCTAATAAATACAAACTGTCAGAAACAATTAAACTAGCAGGTGCATTAATATAATAATTGGGTTCTGCAAAAGTAAATTGGGGTTGTGTTGCTAAATTACCCCAAACAATTTTATTTTCTTCAAACTCTTTATAATAAGCAATATTATCCTGAATTTCGTACCATTTATAACTACCTGCTTTTCTACCTCCAGGTATTCCAGGAGTTAATCTTTCTCTATATTGACTTAAATGATTTAAAATAGCAGGATATTGATTAATATCAATGCCGCGACGGGTAAAAATTAGCCATAAATCAGGATTATTAACTACCCATCTTTTAACATCCTTACCCCGTAAAAATGGTTTCAAAACTTCCTCTGATGAAGGATGTTCACTAATTAATCTATCTCTCGTTTCTCTATCAACAATAAATGCTTCATTAAACCCGGTTAAAACACCACGATAAAACCTGCCATTAACATATTCTCCTAATGGTGTTCCTGTTTTTCTTAACTTTTCTAATAACTGTAAAACAGTATTATCTTCTAATTGCCATCCTTGAGGCTTTAGTGCTTTTTGTTCAATATGAAAACTGTCTGTATTCAAAACTTCGATAAAATTATCAATGGGTTTACCTATTTGCCAATTTAATACTTTTATTTTAGTATCAATATTTTGTTTTGGTGACACGCTGAAATCTTGTTTTACAGTGATGATGATGCTAGGATAGGCTATAGCTGTAAATACAGGTGCATCTCCAAAGTCTATTAATTGTTTTAATTGATTTTTCTTAACTAAAAATTCCCGTAACTTTTCTCCATATCCTGAACGAAAATATTTATTAGAGGTAATATAGGTTAAAATTCCTTTGTCTTTTAAAAGTTTGATTGCTTGTTCAAAGAAGTAAACATATAAATCAGCAACTCCTGTAAAACAGCTATATTGTTGTTTTAAAATTGGTTTTAGTTCCTTAATTTTCTCTTGTCTTACATAAGGAGGATTACCAATACAAATATCAAAAGCATCAACGCCAAACATCCATTCTGGATCAAAAAAGTTGGCTGATAAATTCTGATTATATAAATCCCATTCTGATAAATTTAAAGCAATTTCATCAGGTAAACCTTGCTGTTTTAATAATTTACCAATTTCTTGTCTTAACTTTTTATCATCTTCTCTACATTTTCTTTTTGTTTGAGGGGTTCTAGCTTTAAAATGACGTTTTCTTACTTCTGCCAATTGTTTTTCTTTATCCTTAATTTCTTCATTTCTTAAATCTAATTCTAATTGTAATTTTTGAGGTTTATTAATACTGACTAAAGAATTAGCAGCAACAAATTTAGTCTCAAGGTTCGGTAAGGGTAAAATCCCCCGATTGGGTTGATTATTATTCACCCTTTGGTCAACAATTAAGGAGATAAAAAAGCGTAACTTAGAAATTTGTACTGCTATCGGTTGAATATCTACCCCAAAAATACAATTTTCAATCAAGAATAACTTCCGGGGATAGTCCATCTCATTATTCTCAAACTCATCTTCTATTTCTGCTAACCTTTCCTGTAACTTCTGTATCGCTTCTTCCCTTGCTTGTTCATAACTAATCTGTTTTACTACCTGAATATCCTTTAAAATAGGTGCTATGGTTTTTTCCTTCTGTTGCTGTTTCCATTTACTATTATTGGGGTCAAGTTTCCCTAAAATAAACACCAATTTCTGTAAAATTCCCATAGGAAACGCACCCGAACCACAAGCAATATCAATGATTTTTAGGTTATCAATGGCATTAATTAAACAGTCAACTTCATCATCATTAAATTGATGGGAGTCATCACTATAAGATAACAAACTTCTTAACTGACTCTCTAACTCATGTTCTCTTCCCTGAAAACGACTATTTTCTAACTTAGTTTGTAAACTTAATTGACCCGTTTTATACTCATTACCAAATAAATTAGTCTGATTTGAACCCACTTCTATATAACTTGAACCTTGACTTAATACAGCATTTTGTAAATAAGCAATTAAGGACTCATCTACCATATAATTAACAATTTCTCTAGGAGTATAAAAAGACCCCGTTTGCTTCCTAGCTGTAGTTTCCGTTTCTGGGTTATATTCTGCTAATAAATTCTCAAATACTTTACCTAACAATTCCGGATCTAATGCTATTTCTTCCTCAATGGGAGTATTTTCATCAATGGTAAATTTATAACGATTAAATATATTAATTAAGCCTTGGACTTTATACTTTTTATTTTTAGTTCCATAGGTTTGGTTTAAATCAACATCTGTTGCTTCTCCAAAAAAGAGAACATTAGGAACATTTAAAACATTATCTTCTCTATCGGAAAAACCATCAATTCTAATTTTGGTTTTCTCTTTTCCTTTTGGAGTAGGTTCAGAATCATCATCTTTATCTCTATCTAAACATTCAAATAATCCCCCGTTCAAAAAAGGGATATTACTACATAACCTTAAAAACTCATCAGCATTAGTAAAATAATCGTGGTAACGATAAACATTAGTTATCCCATAATGTGCATCTCTCCCACCCTTTTGCTGATTTTTACCCCTAAACTTGCGGTTATCAGCCTTTTCATCAGTGTTCATTTCTGTATTTAGGGTAGCAAAAAAGAGATTCTGTAAGATGGCTTTATAATAGGTACTTTCCTCTGCTGATAAAGATTTCAGTAAATTTGTTAGCTGGTTTTCATCAAATAAAGCATCAGGAACTAACCCCTTTTCTTTTAAGAACCAAGCAAAAATCAACCGTGTAATTAATCTAATCACACTGGTAGCATTACGGATAGATTCATCCGCTTCTCCTCCAGCAGGAAATGTGACGGTTTGAGTTGCCCAAAAATACCAATTAGATACTTCCTGAAAGAATTTATTATTCAGTTCCGAAGTATTGAGAACTTTTTGCCAAGCTGTATGTAGCTGGTCAAAATTCTGGACATCTGGGAGAGATGGTAAAGCTAAATCTGCTAATATTTCAATATGCGCTCGATGGGGAGAGTTAATATTAATATCTTTAATTAAGGTAATCTTTTCTAAAACATCTTTATCCCTATCTAACTTATTAGGACGACGATTAATTATTGACAAGGTAACATAATTACCATAGCAAAATAACACCATAATGGGAATATTAGACTGACGGTTAATTTCACGGGTAATTTTTGCTAAATCACCACGAGAATAAGCAGTTTTTTGTAAAGTTAAACCCAGAAATATATAAGATTTTAAATAATCTGTGTCAAAGGAAGGCTGAAATAATTTACCCTGTCCATTTTGGGTAATTTCTTCTTCTGTCACCTGAAATAAACAATTAACTGACTCCCACTCCTTTAATAACCCCTTATCTTCCCGAAAATTCTCCCATCCAAATACTTCTAGCACCTCATCAGGGGTTTGGTTATCTAACAAGACTTCCCGTGGAGTTGAGTAACCCAAAGTTTCTAGCAGATGCTTAATACCATCAGCGGGGGAAACTTGATGGAACTTTTGTAATGCTTGTGTAATAGCGGATTTAAGGGTGTTTTGTATCATCTTCAATAATTAACCAAAATTAACCAAGTTATCAATTCAAAGTCTGTGGTTTTTGTCACTTGTTGCTGCTTGGGAGGAATAATACCCCCTTTCCCTGAATTAAAAAGATTTTTAGTGATACGGTTAGTAAATGTACGGGTGATAGAATCAACTGCTTTATTTAGTAGTTCAGTTTCTTTACCTATATTAGATCCATTACTGGTGCGCTGGTTAAATAACTGACACAAATCTTTATATGGGTGGGTTTTCCCCGCACATAAAAGACGGTATATCTCTAAAATTTGTTTAGGTTGGGCAAAGGTATAGCGAACATTACCATCATCCCTGACATAGAC
The DNA here is from genome assembly GCF_014299995.1 of Sphaerospermopsis sp. LEGE 00249. Taxonomy (NCBI): domain Bacteria; kingdom Bacillati; phylum Cyanobacteriota; class Cyanophyceae; order Nostocales; family Aphanizomenonaceae; genus Sphaerospermopsis; species Sphaerospermopsis sp. LEGE 00249. The sequence continues at coordinate 78,051 of NZ_JACJUZ010000013.1, forward strand.
CAAAAAATAAGGTTGTAGGGGGTTAACTTGTTCATTTCCTGATGTGTTCCCTATCTGTTGCAGACAGAAAATAATCCCAGGTTTGATCACCTCATACTCTTTTTGGGTAGGGGTAGGGACAATTCCATATAATCCTAACGGGGCATTTTCTAACAGTTGCCTGTTTTTTTGCAAGTAATTTAATAAATCTATACGAAAATCATCTAAGCTAAATTCTGTTAAGGAAATGCTGTCATTAAAATCTTCAATGTCTAAAACTTCATCTTTTAACCGTAGTAACTGTTCATCTCGATAACTCATTTCTTCGGTAAATAATTCTTGTAGTTCATCTACATTTAAAAGATTATCTTCCCCGGTAGCTGTAATATCAACTAAGGCCATTCTTGCCTCAACTCGATTTTTCAGATTAATATATCTATTTAAGTCTTCCGTTGGCCAAAAATTAACTAATTGCACTGTATGATTTAAACTACCAATTCTATCAATGCGTCCAAATCTTTGCATAATTCTTACAGGATTCCAATGAATGTCATAATTAACTAAATAATCACAATCTTGTAAATTTTGTCCTTCAGAAATACAGTCAGTGGCAATTAATATATCAATTTCTCCTTTTTGGGGCATTGATTTTATCTTATCTCGTTGTTTGGACAGAGGTGAAAAGTTCGTGAGAATTTCCTCAAAGCGGGAACTACCAAAGGTGGTTTTATTACCACTATTACCTCCAGTTACTAAGGCTATATTGATATTTAATTCTGTTTTTAACCACGCTGCTAAAGCATCATATAAATATCTAGCTGTATCTGCAAAAGCTGTAAAAATGATGACTTTTTTATTTTCCTTATCCTGTTTATTAAAAGTGGGATGAGTAACTTTTTTCTCAATACATTCTTTTAATTTTGCTAACTTGGCATCTTTAGAAACATCTACATCTTTGGCTTGAACATATAACTTATGTAGTTGTCTTCTATCCCTAGCTAAATCAACTAACCATCTGTCAATATCTAAATGTTTTAATTGATATTTTAGTTCTCTACCTACTTCAAATGCTGCTTGTAATTCTTCGTCGTCAGTATCTTCTATTTGATAATCTTCACTTTTGAGCATTTCTGTTTGATACTGGTCAAATGTTTTAATTTTTGACTCTAACTGTTGAATTTTCTTAATGGTTCTCTCTAGGGTGATTCTAAAAGAATAAACGGAACTTTCTAAACGTTTGAGAAAATTCACTTTCATCATGCCAATTAAGTAATTTTCTCGATTACTTTGAGTAAAGTTATTTTGGATAATTTTCCCTTCATACAAATCTTTGTATTTTTCTAAAACATAATTGGAAGGTTTAAACAAAGATAATTGATAGTCAGAAATTTGCTCATTAATATCATCATAATCTAAGAAATTATCTTCTAAATCAATATGAGAAAATAAAGAAATAGGTTTGAGTCTCTCTGGGAAACCTCCTAATTCTTTAATTGCTTCTTGATAATACTTTTGAATATGTTTACGAGAACGAGCGATTGTTAAACCATCTAATAATGTAAAAAAGCTAGAATTTAAGTTTTCCAATAACTCATTACTATGATGTTGCTTTTTCTTTGACCAAATGGTAAATTCTTTTTGGGCAGTGGTTAAGGTTTGTTGGATACTGTCAATCCCCAATGTTTGACTAAAGGCATTATCTTTATCTTCCACAATAAAATTAATCTGATTCCTTAAATCTTTTAAGTCTGTATTTACAGGGGTTGCTGATAGTAATAAGACTTTAGTAGGAATCCCTTTTTTAATTACATCTTCCATGAGACGTTCATAGCGACTTTTTTTAATCACATTTCCATCTTCATCTCGTTTCCCTTTGGTATTATTCCGAAAGTTATGAGATTCATCAATCACAACTAAATCATAATTACTCCAATTTAAGGTTTCTAAATTAATATCCCCTGAATATCCAGTATCTCTACTCAAATCTGTATGAGACAAGACTGTATAGTTAAATCTATCTTCAACTAAAATATTTAATTCACTGTTATTAGCAGCATGGTAAATTGTCCAATTACTTCTTAATTTTTTAGGACATAATACCAAGACTTTATAATTCAATAATTCAAAATATTTAATGATGGCTAAAGCCTCAAAGGTTTTTCCTAAACCCACACTATCAGCGATAATACAGCCATTATATTCCATGATTTTATTAATCGCACCTTTGACTCCATCTTTCTGAAAATCAAATAATAAGTTCCAAATCTTGGTATCAGTTAAGTGACGTTGTTTAGTGAGTAAATCACTGGCTGCTTGTTGGTCTAGGAATCGTTTAAATAAATGAAACAATGTTTTATAGTAAATAAATTCAGGGGCATTATCCTGATAAAGTTGATTGAGATAAGTAATTACTTCATTTTTGACATCTTGTACTAGATTTTGATTATTCCATAACTCTGCAAACCATAACTGTAAATCTTGTCTGTCCCTGTCACTATCAACAATTAAATTTAACTCAATATTACTATTTCTGTTAGCTAATCCTAATCCCTTTAAGGTAAAATTAGAGCTACCTAAAATGGCAGTTCTCACCCCATTATTATCAATGTGGTACATTTTGCCATGCAGTAAGTTAATTTGTTTAATCGAGCGAATATTGACCTTTTTTTGTATCCATTCTTGGCATTCCCTAGCTAATTTACTCTGTTTCAGGCGATCGCTTAGTTGAAGACCAGTATCTTCAATTTTAAAAGCTTTTTGGTCAGTATTAGTGCCGATGGCTTGAATAAACCGAGGTTCTCCAAACAGAAAATCTAAGTTATCAATAGACCATAATTCCTGTTTTAAAGCTTCAAAGGCATAAATCGTAAAATAAGCCGAGACGATAGATAATTTAGAACCTAGTTCAATCTTATCTTTGAGAAAATCTCCAACTGTACCCCGGTTACGGTTGTCTCGAATACCAGATTGAAACACAGAAAGCTGATGATCTGACATAGTGGTTGAGAAAAAAGGTTCTTCAGTACACATTGGTGACAAGTTAAGCCTGAAAGAATTTTGTCAACAGGCTTTTGGGGGATGATGGAAAAAGAATTGATCAGTCCCACGTTGAACATCGGGAAAGAGATAGTTCATCCGCTACGGCATCACCTAAATCTACCAACACAGCATAAAATAACCAAGTAGCCCAAATCTGTAATTGAATTTTATTTCTACATTAATTGTCAATTATCAATTGTCAATTATCAATTGATGATGGCATTCCCAGTCTGGAGACTGGGAACGAGAGGTTAGTTAGCTTTTTTGTATCGGAAATTAAAGATTTACCATTTATGTCTGATCCATTCGTAAATCTCTAAATATTTCGCACCGGGAATATTCCAAGAATTATCATACAACATACCCTGAATAGCTAGTTTTTTAAACTCTTCGGGTTGCTGATACCATAAATCTATAGCCCGTCCCATTGCTGATTCTAATGCTAGGTTATCCATGTCATAAAACACATAACCATTGCGTTTTTCTGGTGGTAAATTTTGATCATAATCTCTGTCAAAAACAGTATTTACTAAACCACCTACACCCCGAACAATGGGTACAGTTCCGTATTTTAAACCGATCATTTGGGTTAAACCGCAAGGTTCATAATTACTGGGAACAACTATCATATCTGCACCAGCATAAATCAGGTGAGATAATTCTTCATTGAATCCCAGTTCTAAATGCACATCTGGGTTATTATTTAAAAATTGTTTTTCATGGTAAAAATGAGCGTTAATTGCTGATTCTGTAGCTGAACCTAATAATACAAATTGCGCTCCTCTATTCAAAGCATAGTACATGGCGTGGTGAACCAAATGGACACCTTTTTGATTATCTAAACGACCGATGTAAGCAATGATGGGTTTTTTCTCATCATGACCTAACATCAATCTTTCTCTTAATGCTTTTTTGTTATATGCCTTTTGTTCAAAATCATCCCAGTTGTAATTATTGGGGATGTATCTGTCAATTTCAGGATTCCAAAAATCGTAATCTATACCATTGAGAACACCACTAAATTTGTCTTTTTGCAAATATAATGTATGTCCTAAACCACAACCCACATCACTGGTTTGGGCTTCTATTGCATGATTTGGTGATACTGTTGTCACTGCATTAGCATAATTAATTCCTGCTTTCATAAAATTGATCGCAAAAGGATTAAAATTATCCCGCAGTTTGTCGTATTGAAAATAATATTCTGGGCGATTTAAATTGGTAGCTTGGAGAGTTTCTACACCACCCATACCTTGATGTTTAAAGTTGTGAATGGTGTAACAAACTCTTTGATATTCCATGCCATGATATTTATAAATTTCATACAACATGACAGGAATTAACCCAGTTTGCCAGTCGTGACAATGAATGATATCCGGTCTTTTATTACTTTGCAGTAAAAATTCTAAAGCTGCTTTGCTAAAGAAAGCAAACCTCATGTTGTCATCATCGCAACCATAGTAACAACCTCTATTAAAGAAATTGTCTTGACTGTGGGGTTGAATGAAGAAACAAACCCGACCATGTACCCACCCGCAGTATACAGAACAGTGAACTGCGCCACCATACCAGGGTACCCACAGGTTGAGGTAAGCATCGTGAAGACCCCATATATGATCGTAACGCATACAATCATACATTGGGAGAATAAGTTCAACAGTGTTTCCCCGTCCTTCTAACTCCCTGCTAAGTCCATAAACAACATCCCCCAAACCCCCAGCTTTTATTACAGGAGCGCATTCTGAGGCAATTTGTACTATGTACATTCCTAGCCCTCGCCTTACAAAACTTTATGTTTACTATATAGCAATTTATGAAAAATGTACTCATTGACAACTGGGTATTGGGATGGTGGATGAGGATTGAATTTTTGGGTGTGGGGTGTAGGAATTTTCATTTTCACTCTTGCCTCTTGCCTGTCCTCACAGATAACATAACTATTCAAACGGACTTGATATTACTCCTGACTCCTGATAGCGTAGCGTAAGCCACATTTTGCTGTAAATTAAGATGTCAGCAAGGGAATCTATCCTCAGAATTATTATCAAAGCATTAAGTTTCCAGACAAAATCCTGGGATTTATGTCTGAAAAGAGTATGCTTCAAACCAGAAGATATCGAAATTTTGTATTACAGCAGTTTTCACCTAGTTATACCACAGTAGAGACGTTGCGTGCAAATTCTCTACAAGGGTTTTAAAGATTGTTTTGTGGTTCATTTACCTGAAAATCGCTGTCATGTAATTTGGTAATCTCAATCTATCAAGGTAAAAATTTCAGACACAATTGTGTGGTTTAGGTTCTGACATAATATCTAAAAAGATTTTTAATATGTGAATTTTCCATTATTGGAACTTAGTAATTTTAAAATTTAGTAATTTTAAAATATACGAATTACATTTTTAGACAAAATGATCGGATTTATGTCCTATGATCATGTGCATAAAGCTTTATATGTATCGGGACTTTGGATTATTTTAAATCTAGTTATGCAAAAACATTTAAAAGGAATTAACTCCTAATTTAGAGGATAAAACAATGAAGAAAATAGTAATTGCGGACTTAAAATATAATGCAGGAAGCCTTTTTCGTGAGCTATCTGTGGTTGAAACAAAGACTGTATCTGGTGGTAGTGGTGGGAGCGTCAATAATTATTTTATATCGGGTAATACTGGAAATGTGGAGAATACAGGGACTGGTGACGTTAAAGGTGTAGATAGTGGCATCAGGGATAATAAGGTCGCTACTGTAGACTATTCCAGGTCAATATACGTCGTCATAAATTCTTGGTGATTAATTATTTGTATTCTGGTACTGACATTAAGAAATTTTTAGTTGGTTGAGGGTAAAACATTTTTTTAGGGCATTTGTTTTTACAGATTTTACTCCTCATAAATCATAAATTTTCATACCTGCTCATTTCTGGATTGGTAAATTAAGACAATGGCTGCAATCATGAATACTGAATTACATTCTGTTCAAGTCAATGGGCTTTTTCAGAAACTGACTTTAGAAGAAATGGAGTCAACGTCAGGAGGTAATACTGTTATTCCTTTATGGAGTAGTGGTTTAGCGGCTTTCTCTCTCAATATGTTTTGTGATGAGTTAAATAGTTTATTCAGTGAATATTACATACCTCCGATTTTTAACGACAACAAGCTTTTTACGGTTGATTTTTCGGAAATAGATGTCTATTTGGTAGTTTAATCATTTGCGGGGGTTAAAAATTGGTTTGTACCGACTCTTAACCCCTGAAAAATTACACGGCTATTGTCTCTAAAGTTCGAGATTGTTGCTGACGACGACCGTGGTAAATCATTTGAATAGGTTTATCTTGACCTGTCACCAAACCACGGCGTTTTGGTTTAACTTCACGAGTATCTGCTAGTTCCATTTCCCAACCTTGGAGGATTTTAGCTAGTGCTAATTTCATTTCAAATTGGGCAAATGCTAGACCAATACAACGTCTTGCACCAGCGCCAAAAGGGATAAATTGATATGGTGAAAATTGTTTTTCTATAAAGCGTTCTGGGTTAAATTGTTTAGAGTTGGGATAAATATCTTCTCGATGGTGAGTGAGGTAAATTGAACCCATCACAACTGTACCTGGTTCTAGTTGATAACCATCTACAGAAATAGGGGTTTTTACCCGACGGGGAAAAGTCAACATTCCCACGGGATAAATCCGCAAAGTTTCATTACAAACGGCGGTGAGATAAGGTAATTTAAAAATAGTATTGGAATCGGGATTTTCGCCTAAAGTATCAAGTTCTGCTAATAATTTTTGGCGGACTTCTGGTAGTTTATGAACCCAATATAAAGCCCAGGCTATGGCTGTAGCTGTGGTTTCATGACCTGCTACTAACAAAGTCATTAATTCATCCCGTAATTCTACATCAGTCATTGGTTGACCGTCTTCATCCCTTGCAGACATTAGCAAACTGAGGATATCTGTACGTGATGGGTCGGGTTTTTCTCTGCGTTCTTGAATTTCTGCATACAGGAGTTGGTCAGCTTTATTTTGACGACGTTCCTGTATTTCCCAAAGTGTGGAAAGACCAATCACTTTTTGTAACGCTGGAAAATATAATAAAGCCACTCTCCAAACTTCACTACCTGCTTCCAGAATTTCACATAGTAAGTGTTGTAATTTTTCAGCCCGTTCACCTTCATAAAGTCCAAAGACAGCTTGCATCATCACCCCCAGAGTAATTTCTTGGGTAGCTGTTCGCACATTAAAAGGTTGATTGATTTGCTGTTTGCCGATGACTTTTTCGGTGATATTATTAATTACATCGGCATAAGTTCGCATTCTTTCCCCGTGTAAGGGAGGCATGATTAACTGCCGTTGTCGCTGATGTTCTTTACCACTTTGAGAAATCAGAGAATTTTTACCTAGTAACCCTTCAAATAGTTGATTTAAATCGCCTGGTGCTTCTAATTCTTTGGTATCTTTGCTCAAAACCTCCTGCATTGCTTCTGGGCTATGAATAAAGACCAGGGGAGGTAAATTTTGATCCAGCTTGAGAGTAAAAATATCACCGTAGGTTTTGGCGCATTCTTCCATGTAGGACATGGGGCTAAATACCCAGCGTAGCATTTGCAGGGTAGCTGGAGTTTTGGGTCCTGTGGGTAGAGGCATAAAAGTTTTTTGGTAGATGTTAGTTTTTTACTAAATATCTTATAGCAAAATTCAGAAGTCAGGAGTCGTAAGGGCGAAGCATTCGGGCGACAAATTATCATTTTATCAAAAGCCTATTTTCCTGTAAGGGCGAAGCATTCGGGCGACAAATTATCATTTTATCAAAAGCCTATTTTCCTGTAAGGGCGAAGCATTCGGGCGACAAATTATCATTTTATCAAAAGCCTATTTTCCGAATGCTTCGCCCCTACTTCGCCCCTACTTTGCCCGTACAGAAGTCAGGAGTTAATGAGAAAACGAACCACACAGGCACAGAGGACATGGAGGAAAGAAGGTTTTAGAGATATTTTGCGTCAGCTTCTACACCCGCCATGAAATGAATTTCATGGCTAATAAATCAAGTAAACTAAAGTTTACTGAAGAATTTTCTGGTTATTGAGTCATCTTTAGATGACTTTGGCTATTACCAAAGAAATATGGCTAACGCCACGCTTCGCTATCATTTCCTTGCGGGCTATTGGTTTGTCATGCTGCTTTCATAATCTCTGCTTATGTTTTGCATTCTAAAACTGCAATAAACCTTTACAACCGTGAAGATGTAAAATTTTGGTTACATTACAGTAGTTTTCAAGTCTTCAGACTTCTCTTATTTCCCCTTTGCGCCTTTGCGTCTTTGCGTGAGATAAAAAAGTCATTCATGAAAACCACTGTAAACCAGCATTTAAAGTTTCCGACGATTTTATTAAGGTACTCAGCATGACAGCAACTACAACAAAGGCATCTTCCGCAGTTCCAAGTTTTTGTGAAGGTATTCAATATTTTGGGGAAGCATTGCCAGATTTTGAAACTTATGGTGCAACGCCGGTGATAGAATCGGGCAAAGGTGCGATCGCCTCACCAACAGACCCAAAAGCAGTTTATCAAACCCTACTAGCTGCCGATGCCCTGCGCTACCTGACCCTACAAATTACTGGTAGTAAGGCTTCTGGACATCCCGGCGGTTTTGCCAGCCAAGCGGAAGCTTATGCAGCTTTGGTCATGCTGGGACATAAAAACATTATTACCGAAGTGGGACACCACGCCCCTGGTTTTTATAGTGCCATGTTTTTGGATCGTTCTTTAGAAGACATGGGCATTTCTACAGTACAACAATTGCGCGATCGCTTCCGAGAAAAACACGGTTTAATCGGACACCTTTCCGGTTACATTCCTGGTATTCTCGCCCCTGCTGGTCCTTTGGGACAAGGACAACATTTTGCGATGTCTGCTGCACTGCTACACCGTGACAAACTCTTCCCCTTCACCGTGGGAGATGGGGGACTAGGTGAACCCTACATCATGAGTGCAATGGCGCACTTTAATACCGCTTACCCCAATGTAACCAACTTCCTACCTATCCTAGTTTGGAACGGTTACAGCCAAGAGCATCATAGCATGGTATCTTTAAAAACCACCGATGAAATGATCGCTTATTGGAAAGGTAACGGGTTTGCGGAAGTGATCATTGTTGATGCCAAGGAATTTGACGACCAAAACCAACCGGGAGATTACGTAGATAGCACCATTTTCTCTTTCCAAAAACGGTTAGAATTTACCAAAGCGGTATTAGTAGGCATTGATAAAGCTGCCCGTTCTGCTTTGAGTGGCACATTAACGGTATTTATCATTAAACAACTCAAAGGCGCGGGTGTTCACGCTTTAGGGGCAAAATCTCACAACCTCTATCCTCAAGATACCTTAACCGCGCCTCACATTGTCACAGCCTTACAAAAACGCGCTTTATCTGTGGAAGCATGGCAAACAGTCCGCACAAACGCAGAACGTGCCGGAGGTGGACCCGCAGCGAAAACTGTAGTTACAGAATTTGAATTACCTTTAGTAGACATCGGCGAATTACCATTAGAAGAATATGCAGTTGGCGGAGATCCAAAAGTTTCCACAACAGCAATGGGAAGGTTAGTAGGAATAATCGGAAATAAAGATAAAAACTTCCTAGTAACAAACGCCGATGGTAACGCCGCTTCAGGAATTGGTAATATTAATGAAGCCTTAAAAATCATTCACCCCACAGCAGATGAAACCTATCATCAAGCGCCAGGAGGTCAAGTTTACGAACCTTTGAGCGAAGATGCTTGTGCAGGTTTAGCAGTGGGTTTATCCTTAATGGGGGCGAGAAGTTTGTGGTGTTCCTATGAATCTTTTGCCATCAATGGTTTACCAATTTGGCAAACTGTCACCCAAGCAATGGCAGAATTAAGAAGAAAAACACCTTCAACCATTACCTTATTTACTGCCGGTGCATTAGAACAAGGTCGCAACGGTTGGACACACCAAAGACCAGAAATTGAAGCTTACTTTGCTTCGATGATGAGAAATGGTAATGTATTTCCTGTTTTTCCCCCCGATGCTAACAGTATTCAAGTCTGTTATGACTGGGCTTTAGGAACAAAAAATAAGGGAATTGTGATTACTGCAAGTAAGTCACCTTTACCCATTAGAACAACTTTAGAACAAACCAAACAAGGGTTAGAAAAAGGCGCGATTTTATTACATGAAGTTGCCGGAGGAAAACAAGTTGTCTTTGCTGTAATTGGCGATATGACCTTAATTCCGGTGTTTGAAGCTGCGGCATTTTTAGAGACAGAAGGTATTGGGGTGAAGATAATTTCTGTTATTAACCCCCGGCGTTTATATCGTGCTGATGATACAGCTTGGGATACTTGTTCTGAACCTGATGGTGGGTTTTTGAGTGATGCAGAATTTGATAGTTTGTTTGCTGGTGATGCGTTAATTGGTGTGACAGGTGGTGCAGGTGCGATGTTAGAACCTATTATGTTACGCAGTACCAGTAAGCGGGATATTTTCGCTTGGAAGCGTGGGGAAACTACCGCAAGTGCGGGTGAGTTGATGGCGTTTAATGGGTTGACTGCGGAAGCGTTGACTAAGCGGGCTATTGAGTTGGTGCATTAATTAGAACGCAGATGTACGCAGATGAACGCAGATGATTTGGTGTTTGTTGCGTACATTTGCGGTTTTTAGTTAAAAGTATTTTTTGTAGATCATTTTTTGTTAAGCAATAATTAAAAGAAAATCATGTTATAATCTTATAATAAATTCATATAAACTATTATGCAAATACTTTCTAAAAGCTTCGATAATAGAATAAAAGCACACAATATTTTAACAGAAATGCCTATTTCTGAATACTTAGAAATAGCTAGAAATACAGAAATGTTGAATGTCGTTACAAAAGTTTACATATTCAGTTATAGTAGTCCTATTAAGGGTGAAAATGTCAACATCTCATGATATCTTCCATCCAATGAACATAACTAATTTGTTGACACATACAA
>NZ_JACJUZ010000134.1:0-5716 GCF_014299995.1 Sphaerospermopsis sp. LEGE 00249
CCTTCGACTTCGCTCCCTTCGACTTCGCTCCCTTCGACTTCGCTCCCTTCGACTTCGCTCCCTTCGACTTCGCTCCCTTCGACTTCGCTCCCTTCGACTTCGCTCCCTTCGACTTCGCTCAGGGAACGGGAACTGTTGCGCTGGTTGAGCGAAGTCGAAACCAGCTTCCATCCTGCTTCTTTTAATAATAAATCTATGATGGACTTGCGGGTTTCTTGTTCTGAATAGTCGTGTGTATCTGGTTGGCTAATATTTACTTTTTTGACTGCTGCTAATTCGGCTCTGAGTTGTTTTATGGTTTCATCTAGAGCGTGTTTATCTGTTAGTAATAGGGAGAGTTTTTCATCTTTTTCTTTGAGTTCTATTGCTAATTTTTGCAGTTCTTGAGTTCGACTTCGCTCACTCACCGGAGTTTTGTTTTTCTCACTAAGTTTAGTTTGATTTTGTTCACTAACCGGGGTTTTATCTCTCTCACTAGCTGGAGTTCGACTTTGCTCACTCACCGGGGTGGTTTTGGTAACTTGCGGTATGGCGTTAATATCAAAGGTTAAACCTGGTTCTGGTTTGCTGGTGCGTCCGTAGGTACGGGTTAACCAATATACTATATGAAAAAATTCTTTGACTGCGGTGAGGCTATCGTTAACGGGTACTTTTCTTTCATCATGAACGGCGTTGTTACCAATTTTAATGATGAGTTTGGCTTTGTTAAATATGGCTTGACCTACTAATTGTTTGAAGGTCGGTTCATGGATGAGGGCGCTAATGTTATCTTGATAGGGTAAGTTTAATGTATTGTCGTATTTATAGAGCCAGTTTACTGTTAATTCTAAGGCGCGACGGCTATAAAAACAGGCTGTCCGGGGGTCACGGTAGGCTGTTTTAAAGGCTTTGTGAGCAGATTCGTAAATGGTGGGAAATTCAGCTTGAAGAAAGGTAAACTGGCTCATTTAGTTAATAAGCTGTTGTTAGTTTCAATAGATTATACTCATTATATTCAGTAAATATGTTGATTTCAAGCTAGAATTTCATGGGATGTTGAGCTACATTTAGAATATAATATTTCTTATGATGTTTCTAAGGCCAGCAAATAAATACGGCAAATGACAGCATATACCCTAAATTTACCTGAACAGTTGAAGCATGAAATTGAGCAATTAGTTCAAAGTCAAGGGATTTCGCTTGATCAATTTATTCTGTGGGCTGTAACAGAAAAAGTCAGTACCCTGAAAGCATCTTTTTCACAGATTGCTTATCGTCAGGGAGCAAATGGGCAACTTGTACCAATCATTAAAGGTACAGGAATTAGAGTCCAGACTGTGGTGATAGCTTCCCAAAAATGGGGTATGAGTCTCAGTCAAATTGCTGATGAGTATGAGCTAAATGAGGCACAAGTAAAAGAGGCTTTGAGTTTTTATGTAGTCAATAAGGAGCAGATTGATACAGCGATCTCTTCTGAGCAATCCTTAGAAAGTGCCAATGGTTAAACTCAAGCTGCATCTGGATGCTGATACCTCCAGTAAATCACTACATTTAGCATTGGTGTCTAAAGGTCATGATGTCACTCGTACACCAAATGACTGGATGCCTTTAGATGCTAGTGATGAAATTCAATTATTACGTGCAACTTCTCAGGGAAGATGTATTTTTACTTTCAATATTAGAGACTTTATTGTTCTAGCAGAAAAGTATCCGCAACATGGTGGTATTATCCTTGCTGCTCAGAATAGTTGGTCACTTTCCGATTTAATTATGGCATTAGATAACTTATTATCTGACGCAGAAGCGGCGGATTGGGTTGGTCAGGTAGATTGGTTGAATCGGTGGCGAAAGTAGTTTTAGAAGTCTAATATTTCTCGGTTTTTTTATAGTGTAAATCAATTTTTTGAGGTTATAGTTCTCCTTTAAATGCACGATGTTGGAGGGATGTAAAGAGCGCATCTAGTTCTGATAATGAGGCGCGGTGTGATTTTTTTAGTTCTTCTACTGCTTCGACTCTTTTAGCAAATTCTTTTTGAAGAGATAGCGGGGGGAGTAAAAGCGAAAAACCGCGTAACTGTGTCATATTAATTGTGGCGATTCCTGTTGTTTGTTTTGCCTGTTTTAGAAAGTATTTCTTTCCGCGCTGGCTACCAATTAACCAAATTAAAAACAACGGATGAATTAGATTACAGTTAATACGAACCCGAAAAATGTGGTTTTGATGGATACATTCAGGTAATTCTCCCTTCCATATAGTTCCTCTACCTAACTTATCAGGATCTCCGCCTTCAGTAAGAACTAAATCATTTACTTCCAATCTGTATCGTGTAATTTCATTTTCTGTTGCTTCTATTGTTTTTATTACACTCAAATCTAGTTTATGTTCTTGAACATTAACAACAGCTAGATAAGGAACTTCACGAACACTCTGCCCATTCAACTTTCTTCCCTTTGTAATTCCTGAAACTATATCAGCAACCTCTCCCAAAGTTTTATCTGCATTCCACCCCTTTGGATTCTTAACAGGATCTCCGAACATTTCTAAAAAAATGGATTGAGTGAGGGTGTCGAGTTGTGCGATCGCTTCCTTTCTTTTTCTCCTCAACTCCTCCGCTTGATCTAATATCTCCGCTATTCTTTTCTGTTCTTCTAATGGTGGTAAGTAGAACTTTGTACTCAGAAATTCACCTCTATTTACGTGCTGCATTGTTGCACCATGTAAATGTTTTTTCATATCAAGAATTGCTACTTCCAATCCATGACGTAAGTAACGCTTATCAACTATTTTTGTATTAGGTAAAACACGAAATATATGTTGATTAAGTAATGCTTCTTCTGAGTCATTCCATTCAAAAACACCAAGGGTAGCAGACCATGAAACAAGCAAGTCTCCCGGTTGAACTCGTACAAGTTCGGAAACAGTTCTTTCTGTTCTATTAAAGGGCTTATTTGGATCTGTTAAATTCTGGATTCTAATGATTCGTAAACCTGATTCTCCCCAATCTTGTGGTTTAAAAGCTGCCCCATTAATAAATTCTGCTACAGAACCGAGTTTTACAAAAGTGTTACTCACCCTAACATTTTCTCCAAATCTTTAATAAACAACATTGATATTAAAAAATAAAATCTTATATATAAATAACCTCAACTAAAACTCTAATTGTGCATGAAGAAAGTGCTTTTTTGATGAAAAATTACTAATTTATATTTAAACTAGAAATAATTTTACGTACAGGTAAATACTCAACACGATTCATCCGTAATAATTGAACAGTTACCCGACCAATTGCTGTTAGAGGTTCAATCATACCACTTTGTGAATTTAAAATAAAATGCTCTTGCCAAATATCTTTTCTAGGATTATAGAGTCTCACAGTATCACCAGAATCAGGATCAATTGAAGCAATATCACTACCTTTAGCTTGATTACATAAGGAACAAGACAAAGCTAAATTTTCTAACACAGTTGCACCCCCATGTTTTTCTGCAATTACATGATCTATCTGATGATTAGCTAAAACTAACTTTTCTGGAATCAAACAATACTCACAACACCCCTGAGCGCGATTAAACACCATTTGTCGCAAATTATTAGAAATATAACTTTTACTCATAACTTGCTTGTAACTTCAGTAAAGCCTGAGCTTTAGCAAGACGGACTAAATGCTCAATAAACTCATAATGTTGCCATAAAACAAGATCATTTTCATCCCAACCTTGATGGCGATTTTTCTCTAAAAGAGCATCAATTTTATCCTGAACTTCAGAAGAAAGACGAAGAGATAAAATTTGTTCAGGAGATGGCAACATTGCCAAAAACTCTAAAACCTCAGCTAAACCAGAAATACCACCCTTGGGATTAGCATTAATTTCTCGTAACCCTAAAGCCAATATTTTTGGTAAATCTTCCTTGTGAGATTCTAAACTCTCTACCATTTCATCAGGAATATCTAAAGTAATTCGCATAGTTTTTTACCTCAATAAAATCAATTATATACACATTTTTATTATCCTTGTAATAACTCATTTACAGTTAACTTCACCTCAGAAAACAAAGGGGAACAAATCACCTCATCACCTGTAAAAACCTGCTCTTCATACAAACCTTCCACCCACTCTAAAACAGTCACCTTTTGCGCCATCGGGTCAACAATCCAATATTCATTAATACCCCGTGCTGCATACTCAGAACGCTTGTAACGATAATCTCGCTTTTCTTGATTAGGACTTACCACCTCAACCACCAACAAAGGGGGCGGCATATCCATTAAAATTAAAGAGCGTGTAGCATTTTGCATCACCTGAGCTAATTCTTCAGAAAATACCACCAAATCAGGAACACGCACCCCCACCATGCGACTATTTACAGCTATTTCTGTTTTCATACTCAAGCGGTAATAGGGAATACCTAATTTTAGAAAATAGGCAACTAAAAACATCGCTATGCGCCGATTGATCTCACTTTCAAAAGGCATAACAATTAATTCCCCATTTTCCAATTCATATAAATAATCCGTCCCATCGTCATAATTAAGAAATTCCTCAAAAGTCATTTTTTGAGCAGTTGTAACTGTCATGACCATTACTCCTATAAACTGCTTATCTTACTATTTTCTTACTATTTTAATTTCACTCCCCGTTCCCTGCCTGACCAACGTTCCCTAAGCCTCCCCGTTCCCTGAGCCTCCCCGTTCCCTGAGCCTCCCCGTTCCCTGAGCCTCCCCGTTCCCTGAGCCTCCCCGTTCCCTGAGCGAAGTCGAAGGGAACACTTTTCCTAACTCAAATGAGCAAACCGACTGTAATGAGTTTCATTTTGACACTCAGCCAACTTATGTAATAAATTTGTATTTCCTAAAATCAAAGCTTGTTTTTTCTTGCGACTCCAACCTTGTATTTGTTTTTCCCGTTCATAAGCATCTTTTACAAGCTCATAATACTCACAAAAAACTAACTTAACAGGTAAGCGTTTCGCTGTATAATTTGCTCCATAACCATTTTGATGTTCCCATAAACGACGATCTAAATCCATTGTACTACCAGTGTAGTAAGTACCATCAGCACATTCAATAATATATATATATGCCATCGGTTAATGATTGAATTTTTTAAGATTATTTTATACTTAAATCTGGCAATGTTTCCTCTCTCTGTTCCCTTCGACACTTCGGCTTCGCACTTCGGCTTCGCACTTCGGCTTCGCACTTCGGCTTCGCACTTCGGCTTCGCTCAGTACAAGCTCAGTACAAGCTCAGTACAAGCTCAGTACAAGCTTCGCTCAGGGAACGGGCTTCGCTCAGGGAACGGGCTTCGCTCAGGGAACGGGCTTCGCTCAGGGAACGGGCTTGGATTTTGTTCCCTTCGACTTCGCTCAGGGAACGGACTTCGCTCAGGGAACGGACTTCGCTCAGGGAACGGGCTTCGCTCAGGGAACGGGCTTGGATTTTGTTCCCTTCGACTTCGCTCAGGGAACGGGCTTCGCTCAGGGAACGGGCTTGGATTTTGTTCCCTTCGACTTCGCTCAGGGAACGGGCTTCGCTCAGGGAACGGGCTTCGCTCAGGGAACGGACTCCGCTCAGGGAACGTTGCCTGAGCGGAGTCGAAGGCAACACTACCGTTCGTGCTAAACTGAACAAATATCCATCTGTTTAGAATGGCACTTTAAAAGGCAGAACCTTTACTGGTGTAACGGCGACACTCGCTATCCCATTTGCAAAAGCATTTGGGAATACTTTTCTGA